>NZ_JCAPUG010000003.1:0-115146 GCF_059615875.1 Citrobacter sp. CRE-46
CAGCGTCGAGCGCGACAGTGCTCAGAATTACGATCAGGGGTCTGTTGGGTTTCACGTCTGGCCTCCGGACCAGCCTCCGCTGGTCCGATTGAACGCGCGGATTCTTTATCACTGATAAGTTGGTGGACATATTATGTTTATCAGTGATAAAGTGTCAAGCATGACAAAGTTGCAGCCGAATACAGTGATCCGTGCCGCCCTGGACCTGTTGAACGAGGTCGGCGTAGACGGTCTGACGACACGCAAACTGGCGGAACGGTTGGGGGTTCAGCAGCCGGCGCTTTACTGGCACTTCAGGAACAAGCGGGCGCTGCTCGACGCACTGGCCGAAGCCATGCTGGCGGAGAATCATACGCATTCGGTGCCGAGAGCCGACGACGACTGGCGCTCATTTCTGATCGGGAATGCCCGCAGCTTCAGGCAGGCGCTGCTCGCCTACCGCGATGGCGCGCGCATCCATGCCGGCACGCGACCGGGCGCACCGCAGATGGAAACGGCCGACGCGCAGCTTCGCTTCCTCTGCGAGGCGGGTTTTTCGGCCGGGGACGCCGTCAATGCGCTGATGACAATCAGCTACTTCACTGTTGGGGCCGTGCTTGAGGAGCAGGCCGGCGACAGCGATGCCGGCGAGCGCGGCGGCACCGTTGAACAGGCTCCGCTCTCGCCGCTGTTGCGGGCCGCGATAGACGCCTTCGACGAAGCCGGTCCGGACGCAGCGTTCGAGCAGGGACTCGCGGTGATTGTCGATGGATTGGCGAAAAGGAGGCTCGTTGTCAGGAACGTTGAAGGACCGAGAAAGGGTGACGATTGATCAGGACCGCTGCCGGAGCGCAACCCACTCAGGGGTCTGACGCTCAGTGGAACGAAAACTCACGTTAAGCAACGTTTTCTGCCTCTGACGCCTCTTTTAATGGTCTCAGATGACCTTTGGTCACCAGTTCTGCCAGCGTGAAGGAATAATGGCCGAGCATATTGATATGTCCGTGGCAAAGCGGGGAGAGGCGTGCGATATCTTCATCATTCAGTGTTTCACCCTGCGCCCGGAGATGATCCAGAGCTGCCTGCATATAAATAGTGTTCCATAACACGACGGCGTTAGTGACCAGCCCCAGAGCTCCCAACTGATCTTCCTGACCGTCGGTATATCGTTTTCTTATCTCACCTTTTTGACCGTGACAGATGGCTCTGGCAACTGCATGACGGCTTTCTCCCCGATTAAGCTGGGTCAGAATGCGCCGGCGGTAATCTTCATCATCAATATAATTAAGCAGATACAGCGTTTTGTTGATGCGCCCCACTTCAATGATTGCCTGAGTCAGTCCGGAGGGACGTTCACTTTTCAGCAATGAACGGACCAGCACTGAGGCCTGTACTTTGCCCAGCTTCAGGGAGCCTGCGGTCCGGATCATTTCGTCCCACTGAAGGACTATTTTTCGGGGATCTGATTGCCCTCTGGCAATATCATTCAGCACGCCATAGTCGGCATCATGGTCCATTCGCCAGAAAACCGAAGCACCGGCATCAGCCAGGCGTGGAGAAAACTGGTATCCCAGCAGCCAGAAAAGGCCAAAGACAAGATCGCTGGCACCTGCCGTATCGGTCATAATTTCGGTTGGATTCAGCCCGGTCTCCTGTTCCAGAAGGCCTTCCAGCACAAAGATAGAGTCCCTCAGCGTCCCCGGTATAACGATGCCATGAAAGCCGGAATACTGATCGGACACAAAGTTGTACCAGGTGATCCCTCTGTTATTACCAAAGTATTTGCGGTTCGGTCCGGCATTGATTGTTCTGACTGGCGTAACAAAGCGCATTCCATCTGCAGATGCCACTTCTCCTCCACCCCATATCTGTGCCAGTGGCAGCGTTGCCTGAAAATCAACCAGTCTGGCATTAGCGCTGGTGATAGTTTCAGCCCGCAGATAGTTCGCTTTTGTCCAGTTCAGCCGGTGTCGGGTCAGTGCAGGAACATTTGATCTGATCAGTGGTTCCAGACCGATATTGCAGGCTTCAGCCATCAGCACGGCGCTGATGCTGACGGGCAGATCATCAACTCTGGCACTGGCTTCACTGGCATGGAAAAACTCATCAGCAAATCCGGTATGGGCGTTAATTTCGAGCAGCAACTCCGTTAAATCCACCGGAGGGAGCAGATCACTGATCATTTTGCTCAGTCGTTTCAGACTGTCCGGCTCATCAAGACTGGCGAGGGGAGAAATTGTCAACCGGGGCTTCGGGCCAGAAACATCGAGTTCGACAGCCTCATTTTCGCCAAGACGTGCAGCAACCTGTCTGTAACGACTATCAAGCTGATGGCCCAGAGATTTTATTGCTTCCTGCGGGTCTGTCGGGTGCCCCAAAGAACGATAAACCTTAATCCGATTTGCCTGCCAGTCAGCACCCTGTAGTAATCTTGCACGAGGATCTCCCCACCGGTTACTGCCGGTAACGTAGACATCCCTCCGTCTCAGACTATCCTGCAGTTTACTGAGAAAGCAGAGCGTGTATCCCCTTCGGGTGATATGTTTTTCCTTGTTAATCACCAGCCGTTTCCATGACTGACTGATGATTTCCGTTGGTGCGTCGTCAAAAAACTGCCGCCGTGAGCTGAACTCCCGGCTGAGGTAGTCACAGGCATTCAGAGTGGTAACCCCGGCAGGTGCGGATGAAAATTTAACGGTATTCAGCAGATGGGGCAGGAAACGACGAACGCGCCCGTACTGCTCCACCATTTCGTCATGAAAATTATCGTCTGAGGGCCGGGCAATTTCACGGACAAGCGTGATGATTTCAGCCAGCTTTTGCCTAGGGATGTAGCTGAACACCTCAGCACGAATCGATTCGTCCGGTGTTTCTTCTTTCAGCAAGTACGAACATGCGCTGGCGAGCGCCAATGCAGATTTATCCAGATCCTTCAGCGAGCGGAGCCGTTTTTTCTGCCCAATCTTTCTGGCGTCACGGATGATAACGGCCAGCATGGCGTCCAGAACGTCCAGTGCATCATCCAGCGCCAGCGTTTCCCATGCAAGGACAAAGGCAACCAGAACCGCCATCCTTTTCTGCGGTGACATCCTGGCAATATTGAACACCGAAGTCATACCAGCATAACGTGCGAGATTTTTCAGGCGCACAGCCGGGAGTGTACTCAGGTTTTCAGCATGCAGGCCAAAATCGTTCAGAGTTTTCCAGCGTTCAATTGCTTCATTAAACGCCGGACCACTGATGGTCACAGGGCCTTTTTTCAGTGATTCCAGTAAAGACAGGCGGCTGCAATCAGTTGGCCCCAGCAGCATCTCCAGCTGTGAACGCTGTTCGGCTGACGGTATCAGTGCCAGTTTGTTCCACAGGCGCAACGTCGCCTTTTCCCTTACCTCTGAAATCAACCGGGTCAGCGTGGTGGCTCCGGGGAGAATAATACGATGTTGCATAAGCCACCCTGTCGCCAGGTCGAAAAGCAGGCCAGGACGTTCGTTGCTTATCCAGCTCCGGGTATATAAAAGACGGGTAAGGCGAAATGTCCAGGGCCAGGCAAATTCACGATACTGATAGTGCTGACGTATCAGCGCTGCATGCTCACGGCGGGTATTTTCCCTCTGACCGTATTCTGCAAGAACGGTGATATCACGAATCCCGAGCTGTCTGGCGGTAAAATGCCGGACGCCGGAAGGAATATGATTCATGTCAGTAAGAAAAGTGCCCAGAAAACGCACACACCCGATTTGCAGGGCAATACCAAGTCGATTGTGATCACCCCGGCTTTTCCCGATAAATTCTTTATCCGCTTCATCAAGATGAAAATAACGCGCCAGCTGAAGTTCATCGGGTTCGCCAGTGAACCTGCCATAACTCTCAACCTGCTCAGTGGTCAAAAAATCAACGGGCATATCGGCCTCCCTGCCTGACGGCTTTTTTAACACAACTGCAACCGTTCGAAATATTATAAATTATCGGACATCGTAAAACTGTTACATTAATATGTCTATTAAATCGTAAATTTGTAATAATAGACATGAGTTGTCCGATATTCGATTTAAGGTACATTTTTATGCGACTTTTTGGTTACGCTCGGGTCTCAACCAGTCAGCAGTCTCTTGATCTTCAGGTCAGAGCACTCAAAGACGCAGGTGTGAAAGCAAACCGTATATTTACCGATAAGGCATCCGGCAGTTCAACAGACCGGGAAGGGCTGGATTTGCTGAGGATGAAGGTGGAGGAAGGTGATGTCATTCTGGTTAAGAAGCTCGACCGTCTTGGCCGCGACACTGCCGATATGATCCAACTGATAAAGGAATTTGACGCTCAGGGCGTGGCAGTCCGGTTCATTGATGACGGGATCAGTACCGACGGTGATATGGGGCAAATGGTGGTCACCATCCTGTCGGCTGTGGCACAGGCTGAACGCCGGAGGATCCTAGAACGCACGAATGAGGGCCGACAGGAAGCAAAGCTGAAAGGAATCAAATTTGGCCGCAGGCGTACCGTGGACAGGAACGTCGTGCTGACGCTTCATCAGAAGGGCACTGGTGCAACGGAAATTGCTCATCAGCTCAGTATTGCCCGCTCCACGGTTTATAAAATTCTTGAAGACGAAAGGGCCTCGTGATACGCCTATTTTTATAGGTTAATGTCATGATAATAATGGTTTCTTAGACGTCAGGTGGCACTTTTCGGGGAAATGTGCGCGGAACCCCTATTTGTTTATTTTTCTAAATACATTCAAATATGTATCCGCTCATGAGACAATAACCCTGGTAAATGCTTCAATAATATTGAAAAAGGAAGAGTATGAGTATTCAACATTTTCGTGTCGCCCTTATTCCCTTTTTTGCGGCATTTTGCCTTCCTGTTTTTGCTCACCCAGAAACGCTGGTGAAAGTAAAAGATGCTGAAGATCAGTTGGGTGCACGAGTGGGTTACATCGAACTGGATCTCAACAGCGGTAAGATCCTTGAGAGTTTTCGCCCCGAAGAACGTTTTCCAATGATGAGCACTTTTAAAGTTCTGCTATGTGGTGCGGTATTATCCCGTGTTGACGCCGGGCAAGAGCAACTCGGTCGCCGCATACACTATTCTCAGAATGACTTGGTTGAGTACTCACCAGTCACAGAAAAGCATCTTACGGATGGCATGACAGTAAGAGAATTATGCAGTGCTGCCATAACCATGAGTGATAACACTGCTGCCAACTTACTTCTGACAACGATCGGAGGACCGAAGGAGCTAACCGCTTTTTTGCACAACATGGGGGATCATGTAACTCGCCTTGATCGTTGGGAACCGGAGCTGAATGAAGCCATACCAAACGACGAGCGTGACACCACGATGCCTGCAGCAATGGCAACAACGTTGCGCAAACTATTAACTGGCGAACTACTTACTCTAGCTTCCCGGCAACAATTAATAGACTGGATGGAGGCGGATAAAGTTGCAGGACCACTTCTGCGCTCGGCCCTTCCGGCTGGCTGGTTTATTGCTGATAAATCTGGAGCCGGTGAGCGTGGGTCTCGCGGTATCATTGCAGCACTGGGGCCAGATGGTAAGCCCTCCCGTATCGTAGTTATCTACACGACGGGGAGTCAGGCAACTATGGATGAACGAAATAGACAGATCGCTGAGATAGGTGCCTCACTGATTAAGCATTGGTAACTGTCAGACCAAGTTTACTCATATATACTTTAGATTGATTTAAAACTTCATTTTTAATTTAAAAGGATCTAGGTGAAGATCCTTTTTGATAATCTCATGACCAAAATCCCTTAACGTGAGTTTTCGTTCCACTGAGCGTCAGACCCCAATAACTGCGCGTTCTTTTTCCCGTTCGGTATCCCAGGCACCGAAAATGACAAACTGCTCATCATGATTGATGAATGACCAGCTCCACGTCCAGTTCCGGCAGGTGGCCCCACGACTGCGGATAAACTGTTTTCGGTTCATATTGACTCTCCCTGGTTTAGGCTCTTACTCCCTGAATAAAAACCAGTTTATCGCAAATTCATCGGTATGAGTAACAGTGTAATCTGGCTGGCGAGCAGTGCGCAGCCGGTCTTCTGAATGCCGCGAAGCGGCATGGAGGCGCCAGCAGGTGGTGAATATGTTTCTGCGGGTGAGTGGCGCCGTAGCCCGGCACAGCCGGTTGATTGATAGACGATCGCTATTAACCCCCCACGCCCTGAAAAGCCATAACCCACTGACAGACTGCTCAGGAACTGATGTGCGCTGTCGGAGTGGTCACGACAAGGCGAAGCCGTAGTCGGGGCGTATCTCCGCGTTGGCGGGCCGTTAGGGCCGCTTACGGGCGTGTTACACAATCTCTCCAGACCACACCTCTGACAGCCACTCAGAACTTAGTTACATCATCCAGAATTAAAAGCGATGTTGTTCCGGCCCTTCGGGCCGGGGCGGCCTCGCTTTTCAGTGCCGGGAGGGGCTCGATGGTGGGTTTTTGCTCTGGTTTCTTTGGTCAAAATTTTGGATGTTGTAACTATATGTACGGTCGGGGCCCGGCGCAGAGCGACGGGAGGTGCTTCTGGTGTTTCCGAACCGGCGCGGACGTAAGTCCGCTGCAAGGGCGGGCCTTATGTCAGATATTCACAGGGTTTCAGAGGATAAAGGATCTCCCTGCAGGCTTGCGAGGCAGGGGATTAATAACTGGGTTTAGACTATTTTCCGGCTTTGCTGATATCCGTTTGTGAAAAGCTGAATTTATCTGTTTGCGGAAATGTGTGGATAACTCTTTCCTCTCATCAATATGAACGCTCCTGTGACCGTAAAAATGAGGGATAACCGGAGAATGATGAAGAAACAGCGGTGGCCGGGCAAAAAACAGGCGAGCGGAACCAGCACCACAAGCCCCGAAAGGGGCAGTCTGAAGAAAATTTAACGGGTGCTAATATCGCTAGTGTGGTGGCGGGGTGGCCAGCGACAGCTCCAGCTGGTACAGATTCTGGATGGCCATCTGTTCAAGCCGTTCAGCTGTGCACCAGTAAGCCTCATCAGGCGGCAACGTTTTCATGATATGGCGCGACATCTCGTGAATCTGGCGGTCCCGGGGAAGTTTGGCCAGACGGTTGGCACGTTTACGCGCAGCACCTTTTTCCCTGCGGTATTTCAGCGCTTCCTGGCTGCGCTGCAGATACCAGCGCTTTCTGGCCGCGTGGACAGAAATATCTTCATCTTCACCCAGAATACCTTCCTCAATGAGCCGGCGACGTTCTTCACTCTCACGCAGGCGCTTCTCCTGCTGAGCCTGCAGTTTCATCAGGTCCACGCCCAGTATCTGCCAGCCTGTGGTGGTTATCCAGACGTATTTTGGCAGTCGCTTACGGGATTCCCGGTCCCAGCTGGTTTCTTCTGACACCCCCAGCGTGCCGAAGCGCACCTGCTCAGAAATCAGACAGGAAAGACGGGAAACGGTGACTTCAGTTTCAGGTATGACATTCCCTTTTGCATCCTTTGGGCTGAGTTCTCTGGCCAGCCTGGACACACACATACCCACGGTATGTTTACCGGCATCGCAGAAACTGATCAACACCGGCCACAGGGCATCGAGCAGTCGTTGCTTCTCCGGACGAAAGGCATACTTACGCCCGGCACGATGCCGTTCGCGAACATAAAAAGGGTGCAGGGACATATGCATGCGCAGACTGTACTGCCCCGTAGCCGGATCTTTCTTCACCAGACGGTTATAGGCATGACCAAGCTGTCCCCCCAACGCTTTATAGTGCGCAGGACGGAACCATGACGGATTTTCGCATTTGGCTTTGGTGGAGTGATCGCCACGGCGGCGACGTGTACGCTTCTTCTCTGGCGTAACCAGAAAAGAAGATGTATCGCCCTCATCGACACGCTCCCAGAAACGGATCTGGTCTTCGGCCGACAGCTGACTCCAGTGGTATGGATTGTGCCTTTCAGTCACCCCTTCCTGCGCTTATGTTGCACGGAAGGAGCAAATGGCACAGAAACGGGTATTGCAGTTTTCTGAGCATAAAACTATACTCCCCGTACAGAGCAACAGCTTCTGTACGGTTTAGTTAGGGCCCCGATAATCTTCTTACCCGCCAAGATTAGAAAGATTATCGGGGTTTTTGCTTTTCTGGCTCCGGGTAGACACCTCATCAGAACCAGTTCCCTGCCACCTTATGGCGTGGCCAGCCAAGAAATCGTTAAAACGATCAGTAATCTATCACGCTGCAAATCAAAGTAAAGTCTTTACTTCAGTAGTCCCTGAGCTTTTAATTCATTTTCAAGCAGCTTCTCAACAAACTGGGCTTGCGTAATGCCCTCTCTGTTACACAACTCAATCATGATATCTTTCAGTGGGTTACGAACAAAAACTTTTATTTCTTTATGCGTAATACGTTTTCTTGCAACTGCGGCCATTTGTTTTTCGGAAGCCGACATCGGGCTTCCCTTACGCTGTAGACGCATTTCTTTCGATGAGGAAGTTACTGCATTTCCGGGCTGCGACATCTCTGCCTCCTCAAGGATCAAATAAGGATCTTTGCAGAGAATACTACAGATTCCTGAAATCAGCGACTTAACTTTCATACGCAGATCCGCGTTGGCGCACGGTTCTGGTACGTTAATGGTCAAAAATGAGCTTCAATATGAAAAAAAATTCGTGGGGCGTTCTAATAGAAAACGTCGGAATCGGGGGAAACTTGCTTTTCCCCGATTACCGGGGTTGGACAACTCCGCCACGCGGAGGCGTCAGGCTTTTGATTAGCTTTTAAACTCTCTGATCAACGAATTTATCGCTACAGGTACCTTGCGTTTACTCACCAGACGCACGTCGAGAGGATGATGGCTGACCAGGTACAGCGCTCGTCTAAGAGCAGAGACAATCCAGATGAGATCATTACCGAAAGCGCCTCCACCAACCAGGGTCAGATAAACTCTGGGGTTGCCTGTATGGTGATAATTGAGCACTGCCGCCAGCAGAGTTGCCTCATAGCTGGCCTCAAGCACCAGTGTGGCAAAAGGAGCCCAGTCCCTGCGCGGGGAGTAGTGATACGCAACAGGTAAAGCAGAACAGAGTGCCTGAGAAACCCGCTGGCCCTTCGGTACACCCGGGGTTGTCACTTCCGTGTCAGAATGTAGTCCGACACGAAGATACTGCCTCACCTTATCCCGCGAAAGTTCATCCATCGCCTCAATATGTTTGCCGATGGCGAGCACCGTGTCCGGTTGCAGAAGCGCATAGCCATTTTGCATCCGGATCCCCCCAATGCCGATAACTCTGTCCATGTCCGCCAGAGCGTTAAGTTGACAGGTTTGAGTCTGGCCTGTCTGCGAGCCAACCGGAACCAGATAGTTACGAAACACCGTAGCGGCAGCACAGGCCATTGCGCAGGAGGGACCTTGCGTATAATCGTGTTGATAGCTGGTGATCCCCTTCTCCGGTGTAGTGTGTTGGCTCGGCATTTCTAACAGGTTGAACTGACTGGCTACCTGGATCAATGCGCCATTCGCCTCCGGCCAGCCATGAAGTTCATAGACGTCAGCCACCAGGCTACTAAGCTTTATCCCGCCTCCTCTGCTTACCTCCGTGGCACAAACAGCCTTCCGTAATTCAGCCAGACTCGGCAGAGTCAGTATACCGGCATGAAAAGTACGAGATGGCTGCCCCCTGGCATGAAGCAGGGGACCATCGATGTAGAAATTAGCCCGGGTCTCGGCGTAAGTTGATTCCTCGAAACCAAAAATATCGTTAAACCAGCTCATCGGATGCTCCTTTTTGGCAGCTAAATTCTGCCAGGGTTGGATTTCGGCAACTGAGCGCAGCGAAGGCGTCAGCACCGCTTAAGACAATGGCCAGGTTAAACTTCCGTATTGTCGAAAACGTATAACGAAGACAACCAGCTCCAGCGTTTCATGAGGAAACAGGAATACTGCGATGCCCGACATCACCATGCCCGCCATTACGCCTGCGAAAAATATCCCTTCTCTCCCGGCTCTTTTTTGAAAACGCTGAACGTTACGCCGAAAAAGTTTTGGATTGTAAACGTATTCTTTTTTGTCGATCACAGTGTTTTCTCCCGGGTAAGTACGATCTCCTTCTCCAGTTCGCGCAGATGCTCCTGCGCCGTGACGGCTTTCGCCGCCTGTATCTCCCGGGCCGCCTGGCGTTCGGTTTCACGCTCTTCCAGACGCTGTTCCCGGTCGGCGCGCCGCAGCTCCTGTTCCACCCCCTGCTGTATCAGCGCATCCTGCTCCGGTTTCCCGTCTCGCTCTGGCAGCACGATGTTCCGGTCCTTCTCCTGTCGCAGCGCCTCGCGTACCGCCTGCTCAGCGGCCTGCTGTGCCTTCTCCTCTGGCGTCTGCAGAACCACCACCGTGCTGTCCTGAGTCTGTGCTGACGCCAGGGGGGCGATATTCTCCGGGCGCTGCCCCTGCGTGAGTTTCTGCAGCAGCCAGTCCGGCAGGGCCGCTTTCTCTGATGTCAGTACCACCCCGCTTTCCGGATGGGATGCCGCCAGCTTCAACGCCTCCTGCTGGTCTGTGGCCTGGAGCGTCACACCGCTCCGGCTCTGCTGGAGCACAATCAGCTCTGCGCTTTCCGCACCCAGCAGACGTCCGCTCTCGCCGATGCCCTGCAGCCTGCCCTCCTCATCCCGACGAATTTCACTCAGCCAGACGCCCTGCTGATTTCCGCTGCGGTCATACGCAGGCCACGCCACATGAGGAGACGGATACTTCCGGCTGCCGCCGATAAACCGGGCCTCGCCTTCTGCCGGGAGACCTGTTTCACGCAGCAACGCACGCCCGATGGCAGTCGTATTAAGCTGACCGGCACTCTCCCACAGCGTTTGTCCGGTCGCGGCGCGTCGGTCCTGCTCTTTACCGAGCACATCATGAGCGGTCAGTCGGGCGGTGCTGTCTGCCACCGCTGACATCCAGTCACTGAGATTGTCGGTATACACCTGCACGTGCTCTTTCATACGCGATAACGCCACATACGCATCGCTGAGCCCTGCCAGCATTTTTCTGCTGCCGGTGGCACCGGCGAGCGCAATGACGAAAGACTCACTGGCCCCCTGCGCCCGGTGCGCGGTCCCGGCGTACGCATAGTCCAGATGGCTGTCCTGCAGGTCTTTTCCGGGTTGTATCAGACGCGTCTCACTGCCGTGTTGCAGGGTCAGTGAGCCGTCAGCGTTTGCCTGACTGACGGTCCACAGGGTCTGCGTGTCCCGCCCCTGCTCCCGGTCGTTACGGGTGAAACGCACCAGGTCCCCTTCCGACAGCCGGATACTCTGGCGCGAAAATACGGCGATATCCCGCAGGCTGCTTTCAAAAGCCGACAGCAGATGGTCTTTTCCCTCCTGGTCCTGCAGTATCACCACGCCGTTCTTACCGTCCGGACTGTGAAGGGTGTAGTACTGCTGGTTAATCAGGGCGATATTTCCGCTATAACGGGCCAGACCAGCTACCGATTTGAGGGATTCCGTCTGCGTTTTCTCACGCACCAGTATCTCGGTATCCACTTCACGGGCACCGAGCTTCCCCTGTTCATGGAGCCGTTCATGGATACCGGCGTTAATGGCCGCGCTGTCCGCGTTGGTCTGGGTCACTATCAGGGTCTGGCGACGGGCATCTGTCGTACGCCCGGTGTAGTCATCCACAATGGCCGCGATGACACGGTCCCCGTCCTGTTCTTTCTGCTCTTTTGTCTGCCGGATTTCAGTCACGGAAGAGACCGGGACATAACCGCCGTTCTCACGGGTTATCTGCGCCGGGGTGACGCTGCGGATGGTATCGAGAGCCTCAGGTGCCCGCCCTTCCAGCAGGGCATACACCGCGGGGCGCAGTTCCGGAATCTGGCGCACAATATCCTTCATCACCGCCACATCGATGGCGCTTCGCTGCTGCATCAGAGTGAACGGCGCACCGCTGGCCACGGCCTGCAGCTGCAGGCTGTCTCCGGAGAGCACAGCCCGACCGCCCAGAGCGGCAATCCGGGTCAGGGTGTCCGCCATATCCCGGTTTCCCACCATCGAGCTTTCATCCACCAGGAACAGGGTATTGCCGAAGCTGAGCTTCTCTCCTGACTGCAGACGACGTTCCGTGTCCATCAGAAAGGAAGCGATGGTCTGAGCCTTTACACCCACGCCCTGCATCTCGCTGACGGCGCGGTGGGTGGGCGCAAGCCCCAGAATATCGGGTTTGCTCTCTGCCGGCAGCGTATCGAGGGCCGTCAGTACGGTGCGAAACTGGGTGGTCTTTCCCACCCCGGCATAGCCCTGGATGGCGATGAAACGGTCCGTGCTTTCCAGTATCAGACGGCTGCCGCTCTGCTGACCGGGTGTAAGCCCCTGAAACAGGGCCGGGTCTGCGCCGGGCATCAGCGCAGGCTGCGTGGCCTTACCCTCCGCCAGGGTGCGGATGATGGCCTTCTCCTGCAGATACGATTCCGCCGGGACAAAGCGGGTGCCGCTTTTGTCCCCCGGCACCGCCAGCATCTCACCGCTGCTGACGAGGGCACGGAAGGTCGCGTTCACTTTCTGCAGGGTCATCTCCGGGTGCATCTTCAGGGCCTCCTGCGCCACATCCAGACGCGAGAAAACCACCTCGCTGCCCTGCACCACCGCAATCGCCTGACGGACCGCCTTCTCCGGGACGGGCATCAGGCTGTCCCGCGCCTGCTGCATCGCGGTATCCAGGGGACGACCATCCGGACTGACCTGCTCCCGGGCCTGACGATACAGCGGCGAGCGGGAAAGACGACTGTGCGCCTCATCTTCAGCAAGCGACGTGTACAATCGGACCTTGTCGCCGCTGACGGCCAGCGTATTCAGCATCTGCGCCTGCGTATCCCGGGCGGAGACCGCCGCCAGTACCGTGCCCTGTTCGCGAACGTCTTTCCCCGGTGAGGTCACATACCCCTGCACCACCTTCAGTCCGTCTCCGACCTGCAGACGGTGAGTCCGGTCGCCGTGCCGCACGGTCAGAGTGCGGGCTGCGGCCCCTTCTACCGTGACAGTGTCACCGGCAGATAATTTTCCCTGCCGTCCGGTTAATACCAGTTTTTCACCCTCAGCCACCGCTAACGTCCCGGGCTGATACAGACGCCAGCTGCTGTCGATATCACTGAGCTTCATCACCTGTGACTTTCCAGAATCGTCTTTCAGGGTCAGGGTGCGACTGCGGGCGGTCACCCGGTCAATGGTGTGACGCTCCGTGCGCCGGGTGTCCGGGTTAAAGCGTTCCAGCACCTGGCCTTCACGGTAGCTGTCAGTCTGGCTGCGGGTTTTACTGTCGAGAAAGACCGGGGTCAGCGTTTTAACCATGTTTTCTTTTGTCGCCAGAACGCTCTCTTCGCGGAGGCGATGTCGGATAGCCTCAACCAGCGCGGGCTGCTCCCGGCCCGGAGCCTGTGCCACCACGGCTTCACCCCGGGCGCTGAACGCCGCATAATCTGAGGCCAGCTGCGCATAGCGCTGGCGACGGTCGCCGGTACTCACCACCTCAACACTCACGCCGGATTGTCTGTCGGTATGCAGACGTACCACCCCGGCTTCCTGCAGGGTGGCCAGCGCGCTGCCGGTCCCCTGACGCCCTCCACTGTCCGCCAGCAGAACCTGTACGTTACGGCGTGAAGCCTGGTCCAGCAGGGTAAGCGCCTCCTTCACCGACAGCTTTTCCGCCCCGCTCACCACCAGTGTACTGTCCGGCACCAGGTTGTCGGCGGTCAGCAGGCTTTTGTCAGTCACGCGCCCTGCCAGACCGGACTGCTCAGAAAGAAACGCCGCCGACCGTTTGTCCGTGGCCATCACCTGCACTGTTCGCCCCTGACCCTCCGCCAGCGCCACCATCGCCTGAATGCCTTCCCGCTGCGCAGCAGTCCCGCGTCCGGTAGCAACAATGGCCACCGCTGGCAGGGTATCGGCCAGCACCGCCATCGCACCGACAGGTGCCACCTCCGGACGGGCGGTCACCATCACCCGGTTGTCCCGTGCCATCTGGCGGGCCAGATGCTGCACACTCAGCTCATCGAGCAGATGGATGGAGGACGTAAACAGCCCCTTTTCCTTGTCCAGCGGAACCAGCTCTCCGCGTCCGATAGCGACCTCAATCCCGCCGCGCGCCAGCGCGATGCTTCCCGGTTGTGCATTTATCTGCGCCAGCGTGCGACTCAGGACCTCCGAATAACTGAACTGTGTCTTACGGTCGCTCAGGAGCGAAATGGCCTGGCTGACGGCCTGCTGCATATCCGCGGCGACCGTCTGCGCCTTATCCACACTGTTCACCTGTGGCTGCTGAGTTTGCTCCTGCGCCCGGACCGCAGCCCTCTCACGCAGTTCCCGGTAATTAAAACCGGTTTTATCCATCCGTTCGTGCCACTGCGTCAGCAGCTCATCACGGTCCGGCTCTTTCTGTTTGGCCTGACGGGTATCCAGCGCCGCCACATCACGGGATTTTGCACTCGCATCCTCACCCGCCACCTCACGTATCTGCTGACTGCGGGTGGAAAACGGCTCGGTGGGCACACCCTTGATTTCCCAGAGGTCATGCTTACCGGCACTGATAGTCTCCAGCCCCATCACCTCCACCTGCCGCCGCAGTTCGCTGCGGTAAATCTGTCCCAGCGCTATTTTGTTGTCGTACAGCGCATCGATGGTGCCACTGCGCCCCCGGGTGTCGCTGGACAGGGTGTACCACTGACCGTCCTTCTCCGTCATGTTCAGCAGAAGAAAATGGGTGTGAACCTGCGGATCAAGCTCACGGGAAGTATCATGATTGAACATGGCAGCAACCATACTGCCGGTACTGATCTGCTGACGGATACCGTCAGTCATTACGCGTGTTCCAATCAGTGACTCAATTTCCCGGCTGACCGCCTCCACAGCGTTGTTATGTGCGTCCAGCAACCGGTTTTCCCCGTACAGGGTTATCAGCACCGACACGCTTTTGGGGGCCGAGAAGGTCAGGTCATAGCCGCTGCGGTGGGTGTTTACACCTCCCGACATTCGCTCCAGACTGGTCCCGTCCGGCAGGCGCCCGGCGATAAGTTCATCCAGCTGGCGCGCGTCCACCGCGCCCTCCAGTCCCAGCACTTTCGCGCCCTCACCCAGCCAGCGGGATTCGGCGCTGCCGAGAAAATAATAGTTGTCCTGCGCGGTGTAATAGCCGGCACCGCCACCGGCAATCGGGGCTATGCTCAGCATCACCAGTCTCCCGGCTCACGGTCATCGCCGTCAAACTCCCGGCCTTCGCGTGCATGAAACACCATGTTGCGCTCATCCTCGCGCAGCGCGTCCACCGCCTCACCGAAGGCCCGGTTGAACTTCTCATCCAGCTCTTCATAGCCGGCATCGCCCGGGTACAACACTTCCCCGGTGTCCATATTCACGATACCGTCATCCTCCCTGCGCAACTCCTGCTCTTCCACCGGGTTACTGTCATCTGCCATTGCCGCTGTGGTTGCCGCAGCCACCACAGCAGTGGTCACCGTCGCTGCTGTCGCCTGACTGACCACAGCAGATGAAGGTGAGACAGCAGACGGCTCAATTGTTGCGGCATTAGCTGTAGTCGCTGGAGATGTATTGTTCACAGCCTTCGGGGCACCAGTTGCTGATGTCCCGTCCAGTACCGCCATCAGACGCGAGATATCCCCTTCTTCCCGCTCGCGTTCGGCAATCTGCGCCTCGATTTCCGGGGCCAGACTGTCGTTGATATCGCGCATCTGAATCTCGTCAGCACAGTCCTTCAGCTTCTCGTAGCGCATGCTCATGCGTACCGCCGGATAGTCACCGGGGTACGTCACATAACAACTGAGATTCGGCAGGGTCTGCACGTCGGTGTAGTTGACCAGATAGCGGTCCTCTTCATCCTTGCTGAAGGACACCCCGTCACGGACAGTGTCTGCCCCGTAGCTGTACTGCTCGCTGAAGACTTTATCGCGGGTCTGCCCGATTTCCCCCTGCACCCACTCCGCCTCATCCCGGGAGGGGTTACGGAAGAAGAAGCGGGTATTCACCAGTCCCAGCATGGCGTCGGCAAAGTCCTTACCGTAGGTGTAATCCATCTGGGCTTTGGCCTGGAAACCCAACACGAAACAGCCACCGAACTTACGGGCCTCCGCCAGTACGCCCGGTAATTCAGGAAGTTTGTTAAGCGACGGGAGTTCGTCATAGATAAACCACACCCGACGGTGCTGGTTCTCCCCCATCTCCAGCAGGCAGTTGGCCGCCTGCGCCAGCCACATGGAAATCAGTGGCTTGAGGGACTCATGCTGGCGGGCATTACTGGTTATCCATAGCCAGCTGTGCTGTTTAATCTGCGGGTCGTTGACGCTGCTCATCCAGTCCCTGATGGTGAACGGTTTTTTGCCACTGCGTTCGATACCCTGCAGATAGCGCAATGCCTTGACGTAGTTGGTCAGCACGCTGCGAATCGAGATGGCAGTCTTCTCCACCTTCTCTTCCACCAGGTTGCTGGCCTCGGTCCCGGCCAGATACTCACGCAGAGCTTTCAGGTCGATGGCCAGAAGCGTGCGCAATAGCGCGTTATAGCTGTGGTTGCCGCTTTTTTTCTGCCGGTACGCCACCGCCGAGAAAATGGTGCGGGCCGAACTCTGCCAGAACGGGTCCTCCTTCGTACCCATCGGTATCAGGGTGGAGGAGGCGCTGTCAAAATCGGGGATGGTCTGGAACTCACGGAACATGTCCCAGTAGGCACAACGGCGGTCCAGGGCATTGAGCAGGACGTCATCACGTTCGTTAAAATGCTTCTTTATCAGCGAACAGCCCTTGTCATAGACAATCACCATATCGCCCTGCGCCCGCAGCTGACGCAGCAGCTTGTTGATGGTGTTGGACTTCCCGGAGCCGGGAGTGCCGTACATCAGCAGGTTCTGCACCTCGCTGTTAAGCATCAGCGGCAGACCATCGATACGCAACGGAGACGCCTCCCCCCGGCGCGTCATCTCCCGGGCCACGGCCTTCACATCGTCCGAGAGTTCACGCCCGCCCATCCGCTCATCCCGGGCCTGACGGGCACCCAGGCGGCGCAGGAAACCATATACCGCAAAGGCAATGGCCACCACCACGACCGACGCCCAGAACAGGGACAGATACAGCTCCTGGAGAAACATTTCCCCGGCCCAGCGCATATAGGCATCGGCCAGAATCTGCTCTGAAGTGGCATTCAGGGTCTTGCCGTTGAACGGCACATCATAGACGGGCGGTACGCGGTACAGCGCCTTCTCACCGCCGGCGAATATTCGCAGCCACCAGTACAGCCCGCCGTTACGGATAGTCTCCCAGGGCAGGCGGAACCAGAAAATCAGCGGGACCAGCAGAATAAAGGCGTTGAGCAGCCAGAAGGAAATACGCCGGTTAACCTGCATGAACATGTTCAGCATGTAGCTGAAGACCTGTCCACCCTGCGTAATATGCTTGGTAGAACTCATGGATAACGTCCTGTTTGTTAAAGAGCAGTGGAACACGAACAACGACACATCAAATCAAAAGCAGACAGTAATCAGCGACAGTCCCTTCAGGTCAGGCGGCGTAACACCTCGGCCACTTCACCGACCATCTTCACTGAGCGGGGCCGCAGCAGCGGAATACCCGCCTGTGCCACAATCAGATTGAACAGCGCATCCCGGCGCTGGCGTTCCGGTCGAAGATGCGAGCGGTCATCCAGTTCAACAATGGCTTTCACCGCAAACGTCCGGGCATCAATGACAACAAAATCGCAGTGCCACTGTGATATCTGGCGAAACAGAGACAGGGCGTCAGCCCGGTTAAGTCCCCCGGCAGTCTGCACCACATCGGCCAGACGGACCTGCGCCATCACCTGCAGAGACGTACCGGACAGCCCGTGTACGAGATCGCCATAAAAGCGCCGCTCCCGGTCAGTCAGAAACGGCTTCGCCTGATAGCAGGTTCGCTTTTGCAGCAGACGGTGAGTCCGGTTACCCGGGGGAACACCGGCTTTTCGGTACAACATTGTCAGAAGCAGGATGCAGAGCATCGCTCCTGACAGCAGCAGGAGATTCATGAGGGAGATTCCGTTATTTTGGGGAGAAAAGGCCGCGGCGAATGCGGCGGCCATTAAGACTTCAGGTGTTATCAGAGAATGTTGGCAATGGATTTCGCTAACTGGTCTTCCAGTACTGGCTTCGCCTCTTCAAACTTGAGGTTTACCTTGTTGGCGTTCGAGACAATACGCGTCTGGTACTTATGCTGATTACCGGTCTGCGTGCTGGTCTGGACCTTATAGCCGGATGTCCCCTGCTTAAGCGCCGCCACATTATCCGTGGTCACTTCAGCCCCGGTTCTTTCGGAGATTTGTACATCCGTTACCATGGTGTAGTTGATGTCTTCCACCATTGCATCAGCAGCCATTCCAACCAGACCAGCCGCCAGACCGACGCCCAGTGTGGTCCCGGCAGAGCCGGTGTTGTACGCTGCAATGCCGGCACCCAGTGCCGCGCCAGTAACAGCGCCCTGATAGCCCTGACTCAGGAAGCCCTGAGATTCACGCAGATCCATTTTGTCGGCCTTCAGAACATTAGCCTGAATCCAGAAATGCGCATCACCCGGAGCAGAAACAATACGGTATCCCTTAGACTGGATTTGGCTGTTGATTTTACTCTGCAGCCCACTCATGTCTTTATCTGACGTATTTTTTATCTGCAGATACACCGTTTTTTCATTAGTGGGTTCAATCCAGATGGTTTCACTCATCTGGGTTTTGACTTCCAGATTTCGCTTTTTAATTGCCGTACTCATCGCACCACAGCCTGATAATAAAAAGGCACCCAGAATGACAGCAACAACCATACAATTTCTATTTTTATATAAAATCACGTCTTTCATATAATTCCTAAACAATAAAGATAACGGCCGTTATCCCACACAGAATATCAACACAAATCATATTCAGTCACAAAATAAAGACTCGCTTATTGCGAGCAATAAACCAGAAAAAACAAAATCAACGCAATATAATTATTACGCTATTTATTAGTCGCAGTGGATGGTGTAATCACCTCAGCTATTTTATCTATCACTGCCATGACCTGAGGTGTGAAGTATCGTGCGGTTGAATAGCTAAAACACACGGATGCGATACCAAGAGACACAAACCAGCTGGCACCCAGATAGCTGACATGTCGGTGACCACAATAGAGAAGTATTAATGCAACAATAGTGTTAAACAAGCCTACAGCAACGAAGTATGAACGGAGTTTTCTTCTGACTATCTGGCAGATAAGAGACTGGCTCCTGATCTCTTCCGGAATACACAGCGCAAGGCTCACATTCTGATACAGCATGATGCAAAGAACGCCGAATACAACAACAAGAGAAACTGCTGAAAGAATGGCTATATCAGAGTAGCTGTAATACCCACCATCAGAGTAATAAATCAACCAGTCAACAAAAACTCCTGTCATTTGCAATGAAAAAACAAAACCATAAACCTTGAAGATCACTTTAAAAATATTGCCAGACGTTGGTATTTCATAATCAACCGTCCGGACTGACTCCAGCAGGTATTGCGCATCCTGCTCGATCATGCTGCGGGTCACTCTCATTTATTATCCTTAAAAGGATTCATATCCTTCATTTTAGTTTTTATTTCATCCACCTTTTCACTGGCCTTAAAGTTATCACCAATCCAATCAGCTTGTCTTTCCTGTTCACTGGATTTTGCCTGTTCAAACTGACCTGATTTACTCTGATACTCCTGGCTCAGCGTTGTTTTCTGCCCACTGATATCCTCTTTGTATTCTGCCATTTTTTGTCCGGTTTCTGTTACTGATGTTACCACTTTCTGACGCACATCACTGACCTGCTGGCCTGTCTGCTCCGCACGCTGTACGCCAGCGCCGTCTGCCATCTGCTTCATGGTCTCTGTGCTGGTATCATGCTGCTGTCGCAGATCCCCCGACAGACCGGACGGCGCGCCCACATCCCCCATACCTTCTGCCGTACGGGTCAGATTCTCGTGGTACGTCTGTTCCAGCTGGGGTTTCAGTTTTTCATCCACGAACTGCTGTGCCAGCTGTTCACGTTCAGCACGCAACTGCGGGTCACCCGAGTCGGTCAGAACAGCGGTCGCGCGACCCGGCGCCACTTCATGAGCATATCTGACGAACTCCTGGCTGTAGTTGCTGTTAATATTCGCGCTGTTGTTCTCGGCATAACTCGCCATCTGCGCATATTCACTGCTGCGGTTCAGGGCATCGTTATACTGGCGGATCTGACTCTGCAGTTCACTCAGGCTGCTGGAGACCTGCGAGGACAGGGAGCCGGACGCATTATGCGTGCTGCTGCCGCTGTCTGTGGTGCGGGTGCTGTTGATGACATCCATTGATTCACGCACATCCTTAGCCTGTTGCGCCGTCAGGTCCCGGCTGTTGCGGGTCTGGTTTGACAGGTCAGAGTTCAGGCTGTGTGAAGAGCCGTTTGAACCTGTATATCCGACGTCACCATAGAGTCTGGCGCTGCCGCTGAGACCGGTAACCCATTTAGCCCCCGCCCCGACCAGAGAACGCTCAGTATTAATACCGCCTTCAGCCTTACCGCCTACGCCAATATTCATCGCCTGCGATTTGCTCATCACCTCGGCCAGCGAATCCGAATAGGAAAGACCGTTCTGTTGCGCATAGGCTTTCGCCACACTGTCGAGTTTACTGAGCGCCTGCCCCTGAGAAGTGGCCTGGCTGCTGTCGGCCCCCTGGGTGAAGGTGTCGCTGTTCCCGCGTTGCTGCGCCCACTGCGACAGCTGACTGCCGGCCAGCTGACTGGAATGGCTGATGCCCTGACTCAGGCTGCGCACCTGACTTTCTGCCTCGCGGTGCTGAGCCTGATACCCACTGCTCAACATCTTCCCGAACTGAATATCGGTCGCCAGGCTCGACACACCGCTGCGTGCATCGTGAACCAGCCCCCCACTTTGCGTCTGGGTGGTGGTAGCCCCACTGGCATGCTGGGTGGTCATCTGCCCGTCACGGAACGACTGGTTGGTATCCCATTTATGCCCGGCCACGTTGTCCATCTGCATGTTGTTGAATGACCAGGAGCCATCCGTCGCCTGGGATGCCGCTGCCGAGGCATTGCTGTTGATGGACGAACCGAGATAGTTGCCCGCCTGCGACACCACACGCCACAGTCCGAACACCAGACCGGCGGCAATAAACGGAATCGCATTAGACAGCCACGCCGCCATCAGCCCGATATCACTGTGGGTCTGCTGGATAGTACTGGTGCTCGCCAGTGTGAAATTTAAGCCGCTTGTTTCACCGCGCAGATAAAACGACATCGCATAATTAAGCAGGGCATACAGCGGAGGCCAGCTCTGCAGATACACGATGGACAGAACATAGCCTTTCAGCACCGGGATAGTGAAATCATGAAGGGCTGCCAGCAAAATAATAATCGGGAACATCCCGACCAGCATAGCCATCAGCACCGTGTGCATGACCGGGGTGAAGTTTGCCGCCAGCCCACCTGCTGCCGCCTGACTGAGCCGCATTTTGCTGGCCGAGGAGATGTTGGCCAGATTCACCAGGCTGGCCGCATTCCCGCTGGCAGCTGAGTGACTGGTGATACCCTGGCGCAGCGCACTCATGGTCACATTCTGGCGCATAATCTCGCTGGCGCTGCGCCCGCCCTGGTAGTAGAAGCCATAGCTGTCCGCCATCATCTGCGCGAACAGCGTGTGTGAGGACGGTCGGGTGCCGAACAGACGCTTCACGTAGTAATCCCATGTTTTCCCGCCCTGACGTGTCTCCACCTCCATCGCTGGCTTCAGTACGTTGTTCGCCAGCTCTTCACAGGTCTGGAAGCCCGGGGCGGCCAGGTTATTGCCATACGGCACAATCACCCCACGCAGTGGGCTGGGCTTTTTGAATATCAGCTCATACGGGTTAGTGGAGTGCATCAGCTCCTGCATTGAGTACTTGCTGGTCAGCATGATGTCGCCAATGACACACTGGCGCACGTAGTCTGCGAACAGCTGTGACAACTCCCCGTTCTGACTCATCATGTCGGTGGTATTGGCCATCAGGTTTGCCCCAAACAGCATCCCGGTTTTACTGTAGGTCACCGAGTCCGGCGTGTGAAAAACCAGCTCAAACGCCTTTGTCAGACTGGCCCCAAAGCTCGTCACAAAGCGAAACGGCACAGCCAGACCTGCCGGGACGTTATCAACCTTGTATACTGATGCCGGGCTGGTCAGGTCCACAATATGCACCGAGCGTTTAGGGATAATCAGCACGCTGGTGATGAACAGGAATACCGCAATAAACTTCACCACCTCCTTCGGGTCATTGCTGCGCAGGTAGACCCAGAAGAGCACCATCGCGGAGAAGAAACCCACAATGCTAAACAACGAATCCCAGGTGGATGAGCGGATGAGCGTGGCCACACCCTTAAACGCCACATCGAAAAAGCCTCCGCCGCTCATGACGTATATGGTATCAATCATGGCGTCACGCTCCCGGTCTCTTTGGTCAGCGTGGGCGAGGTACTGAAGTTAAGATTCTGTTCGTACTGACCCATCAGGTGGGTGGAAACCTGCTGGCGCAGATAGCTCATCCGCTGCTCCAGCTCCATCAGGATGTTGGCCTTGACGTTCACCTCCGCCTGCAGGGTCTGCAACTGGGCCGAGGCCTGATTCAGGTTCTCCCGCATCTTCTCGAGCGAGTCTTCGGTGTAGTTCTTGCTGTTCAGCTGCATCCGGGCCTGCTTCAGCAGTTCATGGAGGTACTGGAGCAGAATGTCATAACCGATATAGTCGGCAAGGTTCGGGTAAAAACTGGAGATATTGAGCATCTGCGGGTCCATCAGGTAGCGCAGAATCGGCACACTGGTACTCTCGATAAAGCCCTTCTCCGGGTCCGTCAGCCGCTCATCCGTGCGCAGCTTGTCGGAAATACTGCGGATAATCTTTGTCACCCGTTCCACAAAGCTGTTCGCCTGGCTGACCGTCACGTCCCTCTGCGTCGTTTTCACGCAATCACCCGATGACACACAGCCGGTGACGGTGACTTTCCCGCCGTGCATGATGGCGCGCACCAGGTCCCTGTTGTTGGCCTGCGGGTCCAGGAAGGTGATGTCTCCGTTACTGTCATAAATGATGGTGCCGGTAATGGTCATCACCAGTTCCATCATCTGGGTGTCCCCGTTCACCAGTTTGTTCTTCTTGAGGATTTCCCACATCAGGTTTTTGTTCTTCATCACCTGGTCCTTCATGTCTTCCGGGGCTTTGTCCAGCACCTTGTCCTGCTGACCACCCACCGTGCAGCCCTGTCGGGAGGCCGCCCAGTCCGAGAACATATTGGTTTCTCCGGCGATGTCCTGACAGATTTTCTGAGACTGGACGGTACTCTTTGGCCACAGACCACCGATGATACCCTGAGCCGCCTGACAGGAAGAGACGTTCATACTGTTGAGGTCAGTCGCAAGCTTCTGCATAAAGTCTTTTACCGACTTCATCCCGGGTACCGCCGTCTGCAGAGCCAGGTCAAAGAAGTAGCCGACGGCATTCCCCATCAGTTGCTGGATAAAGCGTTCAATCTGTTCGCTGTTGATAAACGAGAATGAACCGAGGTAGGCATCAATTCCACCACACCCGGCGGTGATACTGGGTGGGGTAAAGGAAACGAGCTGAAGGTGATTTACCTGATTACGCAGGAACAGGTTGCCGCCGGTCACATACCCCGCCGCCTGCCCCTGCCAGACAGCTGCCTTTGTGGCGTTGCCTTCAAAGCCGAGTTTGTTGAAAAACTTGTTAAGGTCACTGTTGACGTCAGCCTGTGCCGGCAGCGCCAGCAGGGCAGCAATCAGGCATGGCAGCGCCGCCCGCCTGATGGGGGCAAAGGTATGTCGGGTCATAATGAAATCCGTATTAAGCGGTAAATCAGAAAGGAAGAACGAATGCGATAAAACGAAACGACAAGAAACTGATAGTGAAGATTACTCCACTATGCGGCGGGCGTGGCGCCATGCCTGCCAGCGTTCAGCAAGGGCATCAACCACTGCGATACCCGTTCCGGTCAGAAACAATCCGGCACCGGTAAACCCCAGCGTGGTCGGGATGATATACATCGTCAAATTAATCAACGGTTTCAGGGTCGCATATTCCGCCAGCATCTGCGGATCGGTTTCCCGTCCGGCAACGCCCAAATCCTCTGCCGTTGCCCCGTACAGCGTCTCAAACATCTGGCCCCAGAACATGTCAGTCAGCAGCGCCGCCACCATAATGGCGCAGCCTGTGGTAATCAGGACGGCACTCAGTCGGCTGCGAAAAACACGGTCATCCTGCGGTTTAATACTGTTCATCCGTTATTTTCCTTTATGTTGTGTTTGCGCGCGGGCCTGCTCTGACAGCATCAGCGCCTCATTCACCCGCTGCGACAGGGTTCCTGCATCGACCATCCCGTAAAGCAGTGGCAGGGTGCGCAGGGTGTTGACTTCCACCAGGAACGCCGCCGGCGTCACCGGTTTCATGGTGCTGAACAGGTCCTGAATGACCGCTGACGGGGCCGGAATGGCATCCGGGAACGACGCGTCGCCACGTCCGTCCAGGGTGTAGGCAAATACGCTGAGCCCCATCTGCTCCGAGAGGGATTTGAGCAGCGGGTCAAACTGGTGGCAGTACTGACAGCCCGACTGCATGAACAGCACAATTTTGTAATTACGCAGGTTCACCTGGCTGCCGTCCGGCAGGCGCCACATGACAGGAGTCTGACGTGGTGCCGGTGCCGTATCTGCCGATGCCGGTTGTGCCTGGTTCTGCGGGGCACCTGCCGTCTTGTGCGCCTCCAGACGCTGCACCTCTGCCAGTACTGACGCACGTGCAGGTTTTAACAACAGCCAGCCAACGACCGCCGCCAGCAGAGTGACCTGAATGTACAGCAGGGCAATACTCCGTTTCTTTTTCATTCGTTGTCCTTATTTGCATTGTTGTCCGCCACAGGCGGGTGTTGTCCGGCCGCTGACCATCTGCGCCAGGCATTAAACACCGACAGGCCCCAGCCACCTGCCGCCAGCACGGCCCCGGTCACGAACAATGCCAGCGTTTCCCGGACAAGTTCCAGTTGCCAGAGTGCCAGTTGAAGGGTGTCCTTCGCGAGGTCATCCGGGAGTCTGAGCAGACCCGCCAGGTAAAAATACGCCACGGCAGCACACATTAACGCCATTCCCGGATACATCAGCAAATTCTCGGCCTGCTTGTCCTTGTATTTATCCATATTTATCCTCCTTCGGGTTATCAGGACCGGGGTGCAAAATCCCGGGCCACGTTCAGAAAACGCTTCATCAGGTCGTCCTGGGTCATAAAGCCGTAGGACAGCGGTTTGTAGTCCTCAGCCCCCGGTTCAACCAGAAACAGGGCCGGCAGATGGGTGACACCGAGACGCTGTGCCTGACCACTGTCCGGGCGCGTATTCGGGAGTTCCGGGGTGCGCGCCCCGTCCATGCTTACCGCCACCAGGGCCACCCCGTATTGCTGTGCCACCTGACTCACCACCTTTGCCATCTGCGCATCAAGCGCGTTATTGCCCCGGTAGAAGTAGAACAGGCCATACTTCGCGGTCAGCTCACGCAGGGCTGCCTCCTGCAGGGTCTGGTCGGCCTTCAGCTGCAGGGGGACGGTGCTGTTGTAGTGGCTGTACTTCAGGTTGTAGTCGAGTTCAGGGTGCGCCAGCATCGATTTGGCGGCCACTGCGCTGAAACGCCCGGCCTGAGTGGTCCAGAAGTTCTGCATCTTCATAAAGGCGCTGAAGTTTTCCACCGTCGGATACAGAATGGCGTTGTTCAGCCGGTCAGCGGTCAGACGCTGCAGCACCTTCATCTGGGTGGTCGGCGGCAGTGAGGTCAGTGGCACGGTCGGCTCAGGTACCGACTCTTCCTCCTCGGGCGTTACCGGCTCGTTGTACCAGTGCCAGCCGACTATCGGTTCATCAACGTAGGTGCGAACAGGGGCGCGCTGGGCAAAAGACTGACCGGTAACAGCAAGGGACAGCACGGCAGTCATCATGATTTTTCGCATCATTATCCCTTTCCTGCGGCCTGCTGCAGGGCCGCCTCAATCTGCTGTTTCACCCGGTCGGCCAGCTCGCTGTCGGCCGGAATGGTGGCACCGGCATCGAGATCGCTGTAGAAGTTGCTGAAGTCCATTTTGTCGAACTGCAGGGACTGGAGCTCTTCCACCGTGATCCCCCGGCAGTCCGGATTTTTCCCGCTGCCAAAACCGATCCCCAGTTGGGCCTTGCGCCCCTGTGCCTGCACTATCTGTGCCAGCTTCGAATCGAATTGGCAGTAGGCTTTTTTCTTCTGCAGACAGACCCCGAGAGCTTTCTTCGAACAGTAGGTTCCGACGTATACCGTCAGCAGTTTTTCTTTGGCTTTGCCCAGCGCCTTCTCTTCGGTATCACACTGGGCCAGCCCGATGCCCTGACCCCAGCCGGAGTCCTTACAGCAGTTGCTGAACCCGGCGATGGCCATCCGGCACTCCTGCTTCTGTCCTGTAAACGCCCGGACGTTGATATCGTTGAGTTCTGACACATCCTGCGCCGCTGCCGAGACCGCCGCCAGCGCCGACACGGCCTTTGCAAAGCTGTCGGTCTTGTTGTTCTCCAGCGCATCGCACTCGCCGTTCGCGCAGACCAGCTGACCGCTGCAGAGCTGCATTTCCCCGCTGAGCTTCTTCTCACAGGAGAAAGTCACCTGCTCCTGCAGACAGGCGCCACCGGTTTTGTCCTGGCATTCCGTTTTAAGTACGGTACAGGCGGGATTCTTCATGTACACATCACAGCTGGCATTATCGGCTTCCTGGCTCAGGTAGGTATCCTTCCAGGCCCAGCAGTCGCTGTAGACGGTATGTTCTTTGCCCCCCATATTCACCACCCGGTTACCGCCCGGCTCCGTGCACTGGCTGCCCTGCTGCACTTCCTCTGACTTGTCGAACGGACAGGTCTCCACCCATTCTACTTTCGGTATCCACTCTTTCGAGGCAACTTTCATCCGGAGTTTCAGCGTAAACGTCGATGCGCCACTGACCAGTTTTTCATAGATAACATCATCTCCGTTCCCGCCATAAATACAGTTCCCGTTGGCGGAACACCCTGTCCCGGTCAATACCTGTCCATCCGTGATCTGCATACCTGTTGCACCGGAAAGAACGAAGGATCCTGTTTGTCCTCCGGTCAGTCCCACATTGAACGTGGAGTTCAGGAAGGTGTAACGGGAGTTCAGGAAGAAGAAGGCGGCATATATCGTCAGCGATGCGTGATCAACAGTTCCGGTAACAGGGGACGTAAAACTGAATACCAGCCTTTTTCCATCCCGGCTGAAGCGAAACTGAGAATGCGGTATCGTGACCTCACGATACTCTTCTGCATCCACCCACTGGCCACCAATGACGGCTTTTCGCGTACAACTCAGCTCCACTGCTGGCGTCCGTTCACACAGGTGGGTGGTCAGCTCCGTTTTGTTCACGTTCACGGTCTCGCACTTGTCATAGCTGCCACTGGTGATGATGTCGGCCTTATCCTGTATCTCAAATCCGTTGCTGATAAACGGCGCATCCATCGATACCGGGTCCTTCGGACGGTTCATAATGACCTCCGAAGTCAGTTGTCCCACATCCGAGTTAATCAGCTCCCCGGCACCGGTACTCTCCAGACTTCCCGCCCCACCGGCCGTCACGCCGCCGTAGTGCCCGGTCTCCGGCGGGTTCGGGTTGTAGCCAGGAATGCTCTCCTCCGGCTTAAAATTCTCCAGCACGCCAGGGCCGGTACCTTTGAGGGAGTCGGCAAAATCCTTCCCCGGACGGTATTTGTCGCTCGCCTGCAGGCCGGTCATCACGGTTAATGCCGCAGCCAGCAGTACAACAGTCAGTCGTTTCATAGCGGATTCTCCGCCAGAATGGCCTTCGCTGTGGTGGCACAGTCACCCTCTGAGGCCACGCGCTCCAGCGCCTGACGCAGACGAATATTGCCGCGAACCAGGTCATACGTGGACTCTCCGCAGGTCACGACCAGAGATGGCACCGAGGTGATGCCAAAGCGGGTAAACTGCGTCGGGTCAATCTGCACCCCACCCACGTTTTTCTCCCGCGTAATGCGGAAGACCGCCTCTGCCGTTTTGCGCATATCGTTATCAATCAGTCCGTTCACCACCGCCGGAATATCCAGCTCGCGCGCTTCCGGCAGCATGCGGATAAGCCCCTCCTCCGGAATGGAGAACGACACAAAATAGAGTGCACGCGGCTGTTTCTTGCTTCGCTGCGAGGCCTCGCGCTGTTGCTGCAGCAATCCCTGTGCCAGGGCGTTACCCTGTGCGCTCGGGCGGGGTGGCTGCAAAAAGGCCGGGGGCGTGGGCTGGTAGCGCTGCGCATCGGACCGGTCGCGCAGGGACTCGATAAACTGCGCACTGTCGGCACTGCGTTCAGGCTGGGCCATCGCCGACGGGATGCAACTCAGTAGCGCCCCTGTTATCAGGAACGTATTCATATGATTTTTCATAGATGGGTACACCTCAGAGAAACACGCAGTTACGCTTGCGCCAGATGAGATAGCCGTAGTTCTTTTTTGTATTCGGGGACGCATGACCTGCCTCCCAGGTCATCACGCTGCGCCCGAACGGATGACAGGCCTTCGTATCCGGGTGCATGTTCACCATCTGATAGCGGAACCGGTCCTTCGGCATGATGGGTGACGGATATTCCCAACAGATTTTGCGGTCCTCACCGACACTGTTGAGGATCATCCCCTGACGGTGCAGCTTGAACGCCATGCGTTCTGACAGCAGCACCGAGGCTGACTGCGGGCTGTACTCATCCGAGATATTGCCCGTGAAGGGATACAGGCTGCCGTGTGAGCCGGCGCACCAGAACAGCGCGTTGATGGGCTTCCACTTCAGGGTTTTAACCGCGTCCGCCGCACAGGCCCCCTGCGCTATCGGATTAGCCACCACCAGAGCCTCCGGCGACAGGATGAGCGACAGCGCATCATCATCCCAGGTCGGGTCCAGCTCGGAGAGATAGCCAATATCGAGGTCACCGGTCTGCAGGCAGGCCATCGACATGATGATATTCAGCCAGTAGGTCAGCGGATATTTGTACCAGTGCACGTAGTAGAACCCGCCCGGGGTGGGCTTATCCTCCTGACCTGAACCACCGGCCCCCACTTTCCCCACCGGAATATTGAAGCCCCCGAGATTGACCATGCAGTACGGCGAGCGGGTCACGTCGGTCATCGCGAACGGCTCCCAGTAGCCAATGGCCATGCCCACCCGCTGAAAGATGGGGGGCGGCATCGGGCAGAACTGGATGGGCATTGACGGATTGTCGGTATCCGGTGCATCCCCCTTAAATACCGCGGAGTCCCCGATGGTCATCGGGAAAGTACAGTCCCAGCAAATATCGCTGATCGGGTTTACGAAATTCCCGTCACACATCTTGTCCCGGTCATCTTCTGCAAGTGCGGGAGCAGATAACGAACATATCAGACAGCACAGCAGTATTCGTAACAGCGTCATGGAGCCCCCTCCGGCATCGCAGCCGAGGTAACAACCAGCGTTTTCCCCTCCTGACGCACCACCGCGGGGATATAGGTCAGACCGAAACGACGGCTGAGTTCCCCGTTCTGATCAAAGTAAATGCGCGTATCAAGCAGTTTTGTGGCGTCCCGGATATTGCCGCTGACCAGAATCACTTTGCGGTTCAGCACCGCCGGTTGCTGTGCCAGCCAGTCGGTCTGACGCCTGTCGTCCGCATCCAGAAAATAGAGCGGGCCGGGCAGGGAAACCGTATCCAGCGGATTCACTCGCTGTCCCTTACGGGCAAACACAGTGCCGTTGTGGTCCGCCATGTCCTCACGGATGCTGACGGTCGGATCGACCCGATGCGTGTGTGATCGGGTGTCAGTCCTGAGCCCGGCTACCGGTGGCGGGCGCAGGGTGTTCTCCACCACTCTCTCCTTAAACCCCTGCTGCAGTTCAGCCAGCTGGCCGCTTTTCTCCATGTCACCCAGCCGTTGCTGGATGAAAGACAACATGCTCTGCTCCTGCACCGGCCACAGATCTCCCCATGTCCCCAGGTCTTTTGCAGTCAGCGGGAAGCTCAGTAACAGAGTGGCAAGTAACGAGAGTTTCATCGGCTGCCTCCGTAAATCCGCTGACGATTCTCCGCCACCTCCTGGCATCCGATGCAGGTTTTCACGCCCTGCAGGATACGGCGACGTTCTTCAGGAATGGGCGCACCGCAATCCTCGCACCACTGGGCGCTGTCGCCGGTAAAACGACTGCGGATACGATGAATGCTGTGGTCTTCCAGCATACGCTGTACCGCCAGATAACGTTCGGTCTCATCTGTCACGGATTACCTCCTTCCGCCATCTGGCGTGCCACCTCTGCCTGTATTTCCGCCGTGATATCCCGGGCACCACCCACCACCGCCGGTGCCACCAGAACCACAGCCCGGTTCGTCTGCTGCCAGTCCGTCAGGCTGGCCCGGAGGACCGTATGAAAGCGTGCCGTCAGGGCCTGCACCTGCGCCTCATCGAGCTGCTGACCTGCCGCCTGATTCACAAAGCTGTTCACCGTACCGGTCAAATCCACGCTCACCGTCTCCGGCTGCTGCCACTGGATAAGCAGCAGGGTGATGGCGGCATTCATCACCGTCATGCCCGCCACCACACAGGCCACTGGCTTCACACAGCGCCAGCGGCGACGGGAGCGACGGGGAGAAGGTTTCTCTGGAGTGTTGTCAGAACCAGGGGAAACCAGCGTTGCCACGGAAGTGTCATTCAGTTTTTCGTCGTCCATGCCATTAACCTCTGCATTTCATCGGGATGCTTACGCACCGCCAGGTCCAGAATGATGTCGTGAATGTCGCGCCCGGTCCGCATCCCCGCCTCGCGAAAGTCATAGTCCTTCCCGTCAGAGGAGAACATCACGCGGCTGATGGGGTCGAGCAGCAGACGATGGAAGGAGACCTGCCCGCCATAGCGCAGCATAAAAGCGCTGAAATGCGCCTCACGCGCCGCTGGGAAGCCTTCAATCACTTCCCGTTCATACGTACTGAAGGCATCCGGGTTTTCGAGGCAATACTTGCGGAAGCTGTCCCGGTTCTGGCGCAGTACAATCTTGAACGAGCTGTTGGCCCAGGCGGCTTTCGCAGCACCGCTGGCCCGTTTGCCGTCAAAATCTTCAATACCCTGGGTGATGGTGATATAGGCCCCGTTGTACTTACGCGCGGTCCGGTAGCCGTTCTCGATAAAATCTTCAGCCCGCTTGTTGTCTTTTGAGAGCAGCTTCCACGCCTCATCAATCAGACAGACTTTGCTCTGCTGTCGGTCGGAGAGAAACATCCGCTGATCGACGTAAATCATCATCGAGAACATCACGGCAGCCAGCAGGTCCGGCTTGTTCTTGAGTTCGCCCATCTCCAGCACCGAGAAGCGCACGTTGTCATCCAGCGACGGTTTCGGGCTGTTAAAGTACTCGCCGTACACCCCCCAGGAGCAGTATTTGTCGAGACCGACGATGATTTCCTCCATTGTCGCCCGCACCGTGGTGGTTTCGCGGTACTCCGCCGACTCCAGGGCCTCACGCAGCCAGTGGACAATATCGTCGATAAGCGCGGCGTTACCCTTATCCGCCCAGACCTTATCCACGGCCTTGAGCAGCAGGGACATAAAGGTATCCCCGCAGTCTCCGGAAGGGCTGGCCAGTACGACCAGCAGATTACGGATGTTCTCGGCCGACTCCTTAATGTTCACAATATTGGCGAACGGGTTGAAGCGCAGGTCCAGTGCATTGAGATACACCCCGCCCACGTTGCGGCACATCCCCTTGTAGGAATCCCCCATGTCGAACACCCAGGCCAGCCCACCGCTGTCGATGACCTGACGCAGCAAGCCCTGCATCAGAAACGACTTGCCTCCACCGGAGGTACCGGTCACCGACAGGTTGTTATTGTCCGTATCCAGCGCATCATCCTCACCGGGGAAAAGGTCCAGAAAAGACAGCTGGTTACGGTAGGACGGGATGGGCAGCCCCTGCCGACAGACCTGGTTATCCGCCACCACCGGCAACAGATTGGCCACGTTGCTGGCCCGGGCGCGATGAATGGCGTTGGTGCGACAGATATCACTCCACAGCCCTTCCCCCATCATGAACGGGAACACCGACAGATAATTTCGCAACTGCATAAACTCCGGCATGAACATCGCCAGACCGTTACGGCGGAAGGTATTGAGGACCGTCATCTCGGTGTTCAGTGCCACCTCATCCCGGTCCTCGCAGAACAGCGTGATGTTGTAGTAAAAGCGCGTCAGAGAATCCTGGTTAGTGCTCAGCGATTCACGCAGGCTGCCCCACTCCTTCGCCTGGCGCTTTACAGACGGGACGAATTTGGCAAAAGGCGAGTTGGCCTTCTTGTCCGAGGACATAAATTTGCGGTTGGCTTCCCGCTGGGTGGCGGCCTGGTCTTCGACTTCCAGCGCCAGCGTCATCATGAACGGGCAGGCGATACTGCACAGCGGGTCGGTGACGTTGCTGATATTGTCTCCGGTCTGCCACAGGGCAAACGGCTTCTCCGGGTTCTTCTCCAGCATAAAGTTGAGAATACGGGTACGTTCACGCTCCCCGCCGCCTGGCGCCTGCAGGCTCTGTTCAATGCGGTCAGGATGCAGCATCAGGCGGATGGAACGGTCGACACATTCGGTGTTCAGCGGTTCAAACTCCGCCGTCTGCCCGCCCGGCGGGGCGATATTGCCGTGGCGGAAGTTTGCCAGCTCCCGGACCAGGGAAACCAGCCCGCTTTTATCCACCCGCGAAGCCCACAGCCCGGCCGAAGCGAGCCCGGCCTCTATCCGGTTGCTGACCTGGTTAATCGCCACCCTGCGGGCATCCGTCAGTGTGCCTGTTTCTTCGGCATAGCAGACAAACAGGCGATAGTTGCGCAGCGTCAGCGGATACCCTTTTTTATTGGCAAAACCACTGAGGGCACCCTGTTCATAATAAGCACGGGTGATAGCGTTAAACTCGTCAGCCCGCCGGCCCTGCCAGCTGAAATCGGCCAGCCCGTGGTCCAGCATCGGGCGCACGCCGGAAGAACCCAGCAGCAGGAAGGTCAGCGGGGTTTTACGGGGGACTTTATCGCGCAAAAAGAAGTCGAGGGATTTGGTGATGGACTCATTCGCCCCCGACAACGGCCGGCACTCCAGCAGAAAACCGGTGGTGGCCGCGTTGATGAATAAGCCGCTCTCCGGGCAGTACTGTCGGTAAGGCAGCAGACTGGCAAAGGAGGGATAGTCCATCTCATCGAGTATCTGACGGGCTTTCTGGCTGCCGTCCGGCGCTTTCCAGCTCCCCATCAGCTGAGAGAGCCAGACCTGCCAGGCCGGGTTATCCTGTCCGGCTTCCGGATGTTCGTTCTGCATCAGTTGCCTCCCTGCGTGGCCCACCGGGCAGGGGCAACCTCAAAAGACACCACTGACGGCTGATGGTAGACCAGATTCTCATCAACCCATGCCGCAATCCACAGTCGCGCTGTGCCGGATGGCAGGCGCACCGGCGGTTGCATTCCGGTGTCCGCCCAGGCAGATGGCGCGGAGGTGCTGGACACGGTCATGGCTGCGGAAGAAACGGGTGCCGCTGTCGCTGAAGATGTCACTACCGGGCGTGGCGGTAAGGTATCCCCCCTGAACGGATTGCGGGGAGAGGTACCATTAACCGGCTCTGCACGTACCGATGCCGTCGCAACAGGGGCCTGCGCTGCAGTACTGACAGACCGGGAAGACACTGATGCAGCAGCCACAACCGGAGATACAACAGTAACCGGCTTAACCTCCGCCAGTTCTGGCAGGCGGATTTGCTGTTTCTCACCTTCGGTTTTTACACGGGCACGGTTGTTGGCTTCATCCATTGTCAGACAGCCATTCAGTGCCGTATCGGCGCAATCGAACTCACTCTTCATTCCGGTGCAACCGGACAACAGCAGGACACTGCCTGCCAGCATAAAGGGAAGTATTTTCATAGTAGTCTCAGTCATCAGGCGTTAAGGCGATCGGCAGGATGGCGCAGGGCAGTCAGGATCAGATCCATTTCCTGCTGCAGGCGGTGTTCCGCATACGGCCAGGACACACAGTCAGTGCGCAGCCACCGGAGCGGGGAGGACTGCAGGGGCTCAAGCCGGGAGAGCAACCTGTCCAGCAGTTCCTGCCAGTCAGCGGGGACACGGGAATACCGCATGACGACCACATAAACCAGCAGGCCTGCAGCATAGATAAGGATCAGATTACTGGTATAAATCCAGGCCCCGAACATAAAGAGCCCTGCCAGACACATTCCCTGAAGTGAACGGGGAGAACCATCCCTTGCTGCAAACGTCACTTTTTTATGGATATTCTGCACATCCTCTAACCGGCGGTTGAGTTCCTCAGAGGAAAGTTGGTCATAGTCCCGGGCACGCATCACGCCCTCTCACCATGTTCATTATTGAGTGAATACGCGAAGCGGGTATTTTCTCGTTCAGCCGTAGCAAGTCTGGCCTGTGCCTCAGGAGACATCTGCCGTATCTGACTGTCATCAGAGCGTCCCCGGATAAGATGCACACTGACAGCTGCCTTACCGTCCAGTTGTTCTGCGTCAGGCTGAGCGGCCTCCGTCCAGAAATCACTGCAGGCTGCCTTCTCTTTTATATCCACCACTATCACCCGCATACCGTCAGCCTGACATTGCGCTATCAGGTCGTTCAGGCGGGAGGTTTTCCCCGGTTCATTATGTTGTTTCGTCATCTTCAGTCTCCTGTTTACTGTCCTGGGATCTGAGGTTGCGGTACCGCATCGCCCAGATTCAGCTCACGCAGCATCTGCTGTGATACCTGTATACCCTGGTCTGCCACGGCCTTTGCCTGTTGTGCCGGACCGCTCTTCTTGTCTTCGTCGGTGAACTTCAGCTGAAAGCCTTCCTGGAACACCACGGTAACCTCCGTACCCGCGCCAATCGGGATAACCGGGTGATACTGCTCGGCACGTTTGATGTAGTAGTCACTGAGCGTTTTGCCCACCTGTGACGCCCCGCCACCGATAGCTCCGTTCAGAACCGAGCTTCCACTCACCGATGCCACTGCGCCCGCTCCCGGCGTTTCCTGGCCGAGTTTTGACACCCCACTGCCAATGCCATCCACCACACCGGACGCAAAAGCCCAGCCAATGATTTTGCCGTTACGCATCACGGGCTCGCCCTTGATGCCGTTTTTCCCCTTGAACGACACGTGCCCCTTGAACGTCATATCAATCACCTTCCCGTCTTTGTTACAGGCGAGACGATCAGTGCGCACCAGCCCACGTTCGCTGGAGATGTCCCCGTACACACCTGCCGTCACCATACAACCGGTCAGGTCGTAGGTTTTGTCGTTAGCCATTCGGACCGTGCCGGTCAGGCGGAACTGCATCGGAGACGGGTCGCTGTTGCCGGTCACCGAGGCATTGGCATCCGCCCCCTCAATTACCATCGCCGGTGCAAAGCTGCCGGACGGGATATAGGGGAGCGTCGGCGCGACAGGCTTACCATCCACGCCGCCGTAATCGATGCTGAAGGAAGAAAGGCCCTTGCGGGGGACCGGCGCGACATCATACTGCGTGACCGGCGCCATACTGCCCGGGGCAGCACCTGCGCCCGGATAGAACGCCGTCGGGGGCGGTACCGATGAACCGGCCCCGAACGTCGGTGCGGGCTGACCGGCTGGCAGTTCCGGGCCCCCTGCGTCCATGTCGGCCTCCACCTTCGCCCTCAGGATAGCCAGCTCATTCTCCTGCTCTTCAATCTTTGCCCGGTAGTCCTGCTCCCGGGTTTCCATCTTTTCCAGGCGTTGTTCGAAGTTTTTCAGCTTCTTTTCTGCCGCACTGGCGGTGTGCTGGATATCAGCGACGGCTGCATCGGACACTTTTTTATCGAAGGTCTGGGACACAACCCCTGTCATATTCGGGGGGGCCGGTGGCGCTTTGGCGGATTTCTGGGGCGCAGACTTCGATGTGGACATGTACCATGCCACACCACCCACGCTGCTGAGTCCCAGCGCCACCAGAAGCAGGTACAGGTTCTGCTTACGGCGCACGATATGGTTGATATTGGCCATCACTGTCCCCCTGCCGGCTGGCTGACGGTCACCCACAGCGTCGAGGTTGCCGCCGGCAGCAATGTTTCTGCCCACGGACTGACCACCACGCTGCGTACACCCGGCGCACTGAAGAGGCGTTCCGGTACAGACTGCGGCAATACTCCCCGGTTAACCAGACGGTAGCGGTAAACCCGCAAACCACCGCCGCTCCACATGGCTTCAGCCGTCGCCGACAGTGAGGATGGCAGACTGAAAACCGGGGCCTGCACCACCGGAGAGGGCTCATACCCCACAGGAACACGGCCGTTCATCAGGGCTTTCTGCAGGTTCACCAGAGTGGTGACATACGGGTGGCTGCGCTCCCAGGATTCGGCCGCCGGATGGCTGACGGCCCGGTCACTCATCAGATGAATGACCCGCCCGTCACGGGCCTGCGGGTGGGCCACCAGAGAAACCGTCAGGCCCCCGGCGGTACGCACATAAAAGGTGAACGGCGTGGTTTTATCCGTCATCAGGATGACGCCGCCATTGGCCTGCCCCGCCTGACCGTAGTCACCGGCGTTAACAAACATCCCCTGCGCGCTGTCCACGGCAACAATACGATCCCCCGGCACCACCACCATGTTTGGCTGGGTGTTGCTCAGAGACACTCTGGCCTGCACATCCGCACTCACAGGGATTTTTACCGGCTGCGCCACGCTCCCGGTCACGGCAGAAGCCACTGCAGGCGACAGAGGTGATCCGCTCAGGGATACCAGCAGGGCCAGCGCCTTAATCCTTTTTATCTTTCTCATTCGACACTTCCTTAAAGTCCCGTATGGTGGTCATCCCGTCCCGGTAGCCGAGCTCCAGCCGGAACTGTTTCTCTTCCGGCAACGATTCCCGCTTGCCTATCCACGTCTTCAGCGTCCCGCGAAAATCCACCACGCCTGCAGCCGGGTATACATCGATACCGGTCATGTAGAACGCCGTACTGACGTTGTTGGTGATAATCTGCTGCGCTTCCGCCCCCAGAATGTCCTGCATGGGAGCCCGCACATCGCTGGCCACATAGCGCAGCAACGCCTGATGCTGAGCTTTCACCGACTCCGGGGTAACGTTGAGACGCAGAAACATCAGCGACTCCGCCACCTGCTGCAGGTAGCTCGCATCCGCCACATTGCGGGACAGAGAAAACGGCTGGTTAAAGAACATCGGGATATAGGTTTCTTTCTGGCCGCGCTGCAGGTCTTCCACACGCAGCCAGGCAAACAGGTTGGCGGAAAGACTCATGCCAAGAAACACAAGCAGAATGACAAATGTCAGGGATGTAAATTTACTGGCGGAGCGGTGGGCGCTCACATCCATAATGGCCTCCGTTATTTCAGCCACAACCGCCAGGCGGATTCCGGCAGGACTTTGTACAGCCCCCGGAAACAGTAGCCCGGCAGATACCAGTAGCACATGTTGAAGAGCCAGGCGCTTCCCCGCCCCTTCTTGAAATGGGACAGGGCAAACCAGAGCAGGAACCCGACAATCAGGCCAGGCACGTTCTGACCGGCATAAATACCGGCGCAGGCCGGTATCAGTCCGACAAGCGCCTCATCCAGCGGGATGCCGATGAGGCGCTTCTGCTCGGTCAGCGTCTGAGGGAAGATGTAGCGGTCTTCCACTTCATCACTCATCCGCTCACTCCTTCAGTTCACAGAGCCTTTACGGCCCGCCAACGATACTGAAGATGACCTTGGTGACCACAATAAACACCGGAATGAGTACGAAAGTCGCCGGGTTGTGGTTGCGCAAATACAGCATGAAAACCAGGAACACTTCCGCAATCATGAAGTAGTACATCATGGTGGAGTCCTGCCCGAAGGTGGCTTCCACATCGGCTTTACCGGCAGAAGCCAGGTCGGTGGCCTGTGCCATCCCCTGCGCCGCCAGCCACAGGGCCAGTGGTGCTGCGATGTACTTCACCAGCGCTTTTGCGGTGGACTTGTTAGCTGCCGACAGGCAGCGGGACAGCAGACCCGGCTTACGCGGAGTGACTACTGCATTCATGACCGTGATTTCAGCCATAAAAAATTCCTCATTGACGTTTTAAGTAAGTGAATCGGGCGGAATGCCCGGTAAATACCCGCGGGCAGATATTTACCGGGTTATCCTGAACCCTTGAGGCACGCTACCGCCCCAGGGTGCAAATCCTGTCGTGACCGGTATTCCCGGTCTGCGGGGTGCAGCAATCCCTGCCCGAAATAAAAGGGCATAAGAAAACCGCGTACAGCGACTCACCGGAATTCAGATAAAGCGACCCCGGCTTCTTTTAACGGTGTAAAAGAAGAAAAATATTTATATAATTTCTATTTAAAGCTCAATTTCAGGATTTATTTTCCTTAATCCTCCTGCAAAATCTCCCAGTACACTTCTTCTATTTCCGGGATGTATTTAAGACTGTGTGCCAGACGGATCATCGCTTCATGTCGCACCTGCCTGCCAGAACGTTTAGCTGCATCCTTAAGACGTCTGTCAGTAATCTCATTTATCTCAACAGGAATAGGTTTAATTGGTTTAATGGCTTTATACATGTCCATCATAAAAACTCCTACACACAAACATCATGGTTATTGTTTCACAGTTTTTTGATGGCGGGAACGTAACAACTGTACACCCCCCCCCCTTGTTTTACACAATTTTACAATATCTCTCTTTTAAGGATTCTGGACGTAGGCATGCACTGAACAGCAGGAGGAATAAACTTTTCCCACCCATATAATTTTGAGATAAATATAAAATTATTAAGCGTATGTATTTTTAGAGAAGAAAATGACTTAGCAAGTTGCGCACTCGTATTTTTATGTGACTTCTTAGTAAATTTTGCTATGTCTCTATATGACAGCCCCATCAAGCATAGCCATGAAGCTAGCCACTGAACCTCAGTTAAAATAACAGTCGGATTTATTTCAGAGTAAAATCCGATAGGGTGCTCCAGCAATGAATCAGGAAAAGCCCCCGTATTTATTATTTTATCGAAACTTATGAAATCGAAATTCCTTAAAGAGCAAATATCAACAACCCTAGTTAAGGAAAAACATTCTTGACCGAAGAAAAAAGGTTCTGTTATATAAATTAGCGGGGATAAAGTTTTAAGATGATAAAAATAATTTATCTGAAGAGTTATAATTTTTTCTACTGAATTTATTGCACTTAACTCTGCACTGGAAATACTATCCCTGTAACAACTTGTTAAAATGCTCAATTCTTCATCTGAAACCAATTGAAAAGCTGCGAGGTGAGAACTAAGCAAGTTTGGAAGTGTATACGAATGAGCCAGATATCGCCCGTCAGCATCTTTTATGAACCACGGGGCACCGTTTTGCATGTAATGACGCATGAATGCAGAAGAAAGATCTTGAGATCCTGGAGGGTGATCAATAGAGTGTCGTTCAGCCATAACTAGTTTCTCCTTAAGAAGTACTAGGCCTTGGTTAGTTCAGGCAGCGGGAGTAGAGTTCCCCTGCCTGAACGAATTATTCAAATTGTAGAGCGCTAAATTCCACAGAATTTGCACTGGATTAAATTATACTCTGACTGATAACGACAGGCAATTTTTTTCACCTGTAATTATTATTTTTTCACACAACCTTATCAACTTTATTTATTCAGAGTTTTCATTTTCCCCCAGAGCCTGAAGCAACTGTTGTTCCGATTTCTCTCTTATATCATCGACCATTTCAGTGTAATTAAAACGTGAATCCATTTTTACCTCTTCAAGACTATAAAAAAGCCGCAATAAATTCTGACTTATCACTTTTGTTTTAATAATCCCGTCCAGGCACTCCCGCCTGAACCGCTCTTCATCCGTTAACCCGCCATTCTTCTCTTCCTGCTCTTCACGCTTTTTCATCTGCAACGTTACCCGCAGCCCAATTTCCAGCAGTTCTGAACAGATACTCGACATGTTGGCATCGCTGGGAGTGGCACCTTCAGCTTTCCGTTCATCCATTAAATGACGGATTTCATCCAGCGTCTTTTGCTTCAGATATACATTTTGTCTCGGCATAAAATATATGTTCCTTCTCAGATCCAGCACCGTAACCAGCACCGTTCAAAAAATAGCAGCCATTTCGATCCAGCACCGTAGACGACCCCAGGCACCGTAAGCAGCACTGTACAGCAAAAATCAGGCACTGTAAGCAGCACTGTAGCGGTTAAAATCAGCACCGTAACGGTGCCTGATTTTGATAAAAGCAGCACTGTTACAGTGCTGCCTGTGTCATAACAATATGAATAAAAAGGATTAGCACTGTAGTTAGCACTGTTGCAGTGCCGGATTGTGGCTGGATTAGGCACCGTAACGGTGCTGCGAGTCCTCACGAATCAACATTATTGCCAGATAAAAAAACACTACCTCACTGTTTTCAAAGACAAATCCAGCAAAATGCAGTTTTGCGACGGGTGTGGGAACTTCAACTTCAGAGAAGCGTATTTATCAGCCTCCTGTTCCGGCCTGATTCTGGCATATTCATGGCTTTCGCTCTTTCGTCAAAAATGTGAGAATCCCGGCAGGGAGTACTCATTCAGAAGGAAATGTCATGCGCCTTTCGCTCGCAGCACTGTTATTATTGATGTCGGCTTCTGTTTTTTCACAGGACTGCTTTGAACGGGCAGGAAGGGATTACGGCATTAACGCAGATTTATTACGAGCGATATCATTTCGGGAATCCTCCTGGCGTTCTGATGCACTGAACATCGTTTCACCAGAAAGCTACGCGGTGGGAGCCATGCAGATACATTCGCAGAACTTTGCACATTTATCTCAGTTCGGCATTACTCCGGATAAATTAACGTCGGACGACTGCATGAATATCTATACGGGTGCTTATTACCTGGCGATTGCGTTCAAACGATGGGGAGTAAACTGGCGGGCAGTCGGAGCCTATAATGCAGGATTCAGGGAAACGGACGAGCAGGAAAGAAAGCGTCTGAAGTATGCACAGGAGGTTCAGGCGATTTACGAGAATATTAAAAATAATGCGCCACCAACGTGACGCACTCTGTCTTAATCAATGGCACGCCAGATTAAGCTCCGCTCGGGATGTTGAATAAGGCTGATATAATCCTTCAGCGCATCCTGACGAGCGACCAGATGTTTTAACACCCTGGCATATTCCGGCCCCATATCGGCAACCTGCCATGACAGCCAGTTCATTATCATCAGCGTAGCGATTATTCCCGCTGCATCAGCGCTGACTTCCGCTTCAAAATAATTACCGGGGATACACATGTTATAACGTTGTTTTCCTGCCGGAGCGATATACCCGGTTTGCGTTGTGGTGAAGATGATTTTGTTCGGTGCCACATTCCCGCCCACACCCTGCGGAATGATCCAGTAATCCCAGAAACCACCATCGTAATCTGAGTGCTGGCGTAACCAGCTGGCAATCATATTATCGGCTGAAGGTGTAAAAAATAGTGCGGGGATAAAATCAAGACGCTCATCGTCATCTGATACGCAGTATCGCTGATACTTATCCGTTTTAAATTGTTCGGCTGATTCACGAGTGGCGGTTTTGACGTTTATTGTGTGCATTCTGGTTTTCTCCTCATTGGGTTATTACATCGTTCGACTTCATCACTGAGCGGCAAAGGGCAATGAGCAGCTGACAGGAATAAATAAAGGGGCGCGCAGCGTTTATATACCCTTTTATTTATTCCTGACTGATGCTAAAAGCAGCCCTCCGCGAACTGATGAAGTCTAACGATGTACTCTCCGGGAGAATGCACACAACCCGGAACGGAAAATCGGCGCGAGACGAATGACCGTTCCGGCCTTCAGAATGGGGGGAATTTATTACCGCCATGGTGAAAGCGGCGCATCCTTTCAGGATGCAGCAAGCGTGAAGTTGATGTTGCGACAGCCTGGGATGGAAACCCGCTGCACGAAGGGCCGGGCAGAGACAGCGCAGCTGGCTCGGTGCGAAGCATGACAGCCCCGGTTCCCGTCAGGGAAGTCGCCCGGTCTGATATTTTTTATATTCAGTACAATGGATAAATACATAAAGAAATCAACAGCAGGATACCGGATGAGAGATGACAGCCCGAAACAAATAATAATGATAAGACACCCACGCGCCGGAGTAATACGGGCGGCGCGGAGCGCAGCCGGTATTATTCTGCGCCGCAGGCGCGCGACCTTTGGTTCCACGAAAGGCAGGGTATTCCTCCCCCGCCTCTCTCGTGGGTTATGCCGCTTTATTCATGCCGCGCATAAATTCGCGCATGGCATTGATACGCCGCTGATCGTCAAGTCTCTTTTCAAAGTTGTTGATATAGTACACGGGCGTATAGCGAACCCTGTTAAGCTGCATTGTGAGCGTATTACCCGTGACGACCTCGGCAGGAATACCCAGCAGGGAAAGCTGGATAAACGCCATATCGGCTGCGATCGGGTCGATATCAATACAACTACCGAACATATGTTCTGACGGGTTATAGCCTTTCCCCAGCAGCTCCTCCGCATAAGCTACAATCATCCCTGCTGCGCCGCACGCCGGATCGCTGACGGTCACAAAGCCTTCCCGGCGTATCGTCTCGTCGACATCCGGCCTCAGCAGCTTCGCCAGTAAAGACTGGATGTGATACGGCGTGAAATACTGCCCGTTGCGGTCGTCGCCCAGCTCAAGCTCCATGTAGATAGCGCCGAGGAAGTCATGGAATTTCGCCTCCAGCGCGCAGACTATCAGGCAGAAAAGCGTATGCAGATTGCTGATATCGCTCTCGCTGTACTTCGTGCAGATTTCACGGCTTCGCCCGATGTTCTCCGGCGATCTGATCCGCGCCATATCAAGCTCGCTTGCCGCCAGCGTAATAAAGTCACTGAATACTTCCCAGCGGCGCAGGTTGCGGGCGGTATCCCTGAACACGCAGATAAACTGGCGGCGGGCTTCCCCAGTGGTCAGCATTTGGCGCGGTATGACCTGAGCGTTTACTGCGGATAATACGGGCTTAACGGGTGTTGCTGGTGCGGCTTCTTTCGCCAGGTCAAAGAAGCTGGCAAAACTGAGTTGAGACATAGTTCTTCCTCTGAAATGCCGCCCCCTGCGGGGCGGCTCCTCCGTCAGTTAAATGCCCGCTTTAGTTCGAGCGTACGTAACACCTGCCCCCACTCGCTCACTCGCATGGCAGGAATACGAACGGCGCGCCCCTTCTTCCGGCAGTGCGCAATGTGACGACCCAGCGCCCGCATTTCGGTGCTGATGTCGTCACGGTCGATATCACTGCGTTTAATACGCACCTGTTTTTTTACGGGTGCGTTTTCCGCCTCAAGCATCTGGACATACAGGGCGGTCGGTGTAACAATTGAAACTTCACTGAATTGCATTGGTTTGTTCCTTTTGGTGAAGGCCGGATTCATCGTTCCTAGGCGAATAAATCCGGCGGGTTAAGGCAGGCGAAAGCCTGCTTTTCTCATTTCTGGCGCTGCATTTCCTCCTTAACGCGTGCCAGAATCTCCGCGTGGTCAAGGTTGCTGTCGTCACGCATCCGGTAATAACGGATACCGATCCGCGCGTAGATTTCAGTCACGTTGCCGCAGACCATTTCCGCCAGCATGAAAGTTTCGCACTCGCCGTCTTCACTACAGCGCCAGTTCATCGGGTACATCAGCCCCAGCGCATCATGGAAGGCGTGCACGTCGATTTCAGCGGGTGCTTTCACCGCCGCCAGCTCCCGGCTCAGCCAGTACGCCCGCTCTGCCTCAGCGGTGGCCTGCATCCCCAGGGCAGCAGAGGATTCGGTCAGGTGTAATTGCATGGTGTTCTCCTTCTTTGGTTGATGGCGACATCCCCTGCCGCCGTGGGTTTTGGTGATTAACACTCGCCCTGGCGCAACATGGCCTGAGCAAAATTAATGTTGTTGCAAAGGTCTTTACGCGCGATTGCCCACGCCTCACGCCCGATAACACCGTATAAGCGGATGGCATGGTCTTTGGCCTGCAACCACGGCTGTACGACATGAAACGAAACCAGCGGATATGAACGCTCCCAGCACAGCACGCCTTCCTTGTGAACGTTGTCACTCATCAGGCAGAGAAGGCGCAGGATTTCCTCAGCCTCATCTTTCTGGCTCAGTTGCAGGTTCCACACCTGGCACAACTCCAGCAGATAAGAACGCTGCTCAGCGATAACACAGGTCAGACGGGCTTTTGGGTCTGTACCCCATCTTCCGGAAGATTCGGCAGCGGCGGTTTTGACGTTTTGTGTGTGCATTCTGGTTTTCTCCTTTTCTGGTGATGTTTCCATCTCCCGGTGAGTTCGTTGCGGCAAGGGCAAAGGAGCAACGACAGAGCGGCAGGAGAAGGGCGGAGACTAAAGTTTTTGCGGCACGCAAAAAGTTTTGGCGGAGTGCATTTCACCCTTCGGATGACGAACTGACGGTGCTACGACCACGCCCTCCGCAGGGAACCATCCGGGAGGTGGTTCGCCGGAGGGCGGGAGGATGCACACGCACCGGAACGTGAATCGCTGCAGGCGAATCGCGGTCCGGTCAGCAGAGTCCCGGCAGCTTTACCGCCGGGATGGTGTGAGCGGCGCATCCCTCCGGGATGCTGCAAGCTGCCTTTGACTTTGACCTGGCGCTGCGTTTTTGACCTGCCCTATGATTATCGCGTCATGGGATGGAAACCCGCTGGCCAGTCTTTTTGGGCCCGGGCAGAGACAGCGAAGCAGGCTCAGTGCGAAGCATGACAGCCCGCCCGGACGCCCACTACCAGTCAGACCGGACTAAGGGACAGAAAAACGACGACAGAAGAAGTTTATGACCACCGGAATTGAACACCGACAATTAGGCAGACAGCTGCTTCACGCAAAATGGCAAATGCCGAATGTCAGACATCAGCACAGACAACCCGGTTCCCGGAAAGCAAGCCAAAGCGTTTGATAGTATTGAACTATTGAGGGGGATTTGGGGTATGATTCGAGGCGCTGGCATGAACAAACCAGCAGGTGCAACGGCGCGGGGGAACTCTTTCTCTCGTGGCCACCTTGCGTCAGAAAGAGAAAACCCCCGCTGTTGCGGTGTTAAACAGGCAACTAACGGGGGTGATCCATGATCCTAGACAAATCAAGGATAGCCGCCAGCGTTAGCCATTGCAAGCAGGACTATCGCATGGACTTTCTGAAGGCCGTGTTACTCGCGATTCTCATTCATATACTGGCGCCACTCGTGGTGCGTTATGTGGAGGCGAATTTCCCGATTAATCGCACTTACGAAGTGCAGCACGGCAGGGAGGAAGCCCGCGACAGAACCTTACTGCACTGGTAATGTTGCGCCTTAGATGGCCCTGCCGGGAAACCGGTGGGGCTTTCTTAAAAGCGCTACGCCACCTTATCTTCATCCGCTCCCCCGTGAAAATTCAGTTTGTTCGGCACCATCCAGCGCTCCAGCTGCCTGACGGGTTCCGGGCTTTCCAGTGCAAGCGCATCTGTTTCAACCATTACCGTCCAGAAAGGCTGGTTCTCCATCATCCAGCGTTCCATTGGCGCCAGTGACGGGAAACGCTCGCTCCAGCGCCAGAACATTTCCTCCAGGTCGTACTGGTGCAGTTCAGTACCCGACCAGCGGGCACTCCAGCTGCTGACCGTTTCAGGCGTATGAAAAGCCAGCTCAATTTCCGCCTGGCCCGCCAGCGCCTGATACGCGGTTTCGCGCAGGCACGCTTCCTTACGTCGCTGGCGGGTGTATTTTTCAGCCCCCAGTTCACTGTGCCTTCGGGTACGCTCCTGCATCTGGAACTTCGTTTCCGGGAACAGTCGCCAGCTATCCGACAGCGACAGGGGTAACCAGCAACATGCGCCACGGCTTTCAATCAGCCGGTCGATGGCCGCCAGCCAGTCCTGTTTATTTCCCCGCAGCGACTGAGCCGTCAGCCCCGGAGAGAACCAGCCGATATCCTTTACAGTGACACGCTTACTGCCGTTCAGGATACGAAAAAAGGTGCGGGCCCAGGGAAATTCAGCGACGTGGATACCCCGTTCGTATTTTGCTTCCACCTCTGCGATGGCCTGCATCACCGCACGACGTTCATGACTCAGAGGGACCAGTGACAGGTTTGCCGGGATCATAATGTGCCCTCCATAACCAGAACGCTGATGATACTGGCCTGACTGTAACCATCTGCATCGAGACGGGCGACAAGATTCAACGTATGGCTGATAACCTCCGGCGACCAGGCTGGCAGCGTGCGGATGACGGAGAACGGGCGACCACTGGCAGGAATAAACACCACCATCCAGGACGGGCTGATATCTCCGGGGCTGCACACCGCCAGGCTGAAATTGCCGTGGGATGGCGTGAAACGGATCTGCACCGGGAAAAAACCGCCGAACTCGCTGCGGTACTCGCCGTTCAGGTCCCAGTGAGCCGGGCAGTCAAGGTCACGCATCACGGCATGGGTCAGTTCGCGGCGTAAATCTTCGCCACCTTCCCGCCAGTCCTCATATTCCTGGGGGATCATGGTTTTCAGTACATCGGGGGTCAGAACAGTACTCATGGTCATCTCCTTATTGCCGCCCCGAAGGGCGGCGCTCCGTTATCAGGCGGCGTATGCCGGGGTTGTGTTGTCAGTGTCCGGGGTGGTTTCGTCTTCAGCGGTGTCTGCCGCTGACTCCGGTCCTTTGAGCCATGCCGGAACCCAGCGGTTGTGCTGCATGAAATGCTCCGCATGCCCTGCTGCATCGCCCTTCTTCATCTTCCCGGCGTCTCCCGCGGCCCCCGTCAGCCCCGCCTCTTTCAGGGATGCGATAATCTGAGGATGTTTCAGGCTACCGAAGTAGTTTTCCTTCGTCGGCTGCCACCAGTCGCGCAGGTGGAACCCGATTGCCGCCTCGACCGTATCGAGTGAACTACGGGAGGTATGCCCCATATCGCGGGTCTGAACCCCGTCAACGGAACAGACTGTACAGAAGGCCATCAGTGACATCAGCACCTCCCCGCCCAGGGCAAAGAAGGTGGTGAAGTCCTTCTCCCATCCTTCCGGCAGCAGGGCTTTCAGCCGCGCTTTTTCGGTCATCAGAATGCCAAACGCTGCGCCGTCCTTACCGGACGGGGCATTTTCCGTCAGGCTGCTGTGGGAGACGGTCAGGCTGATACGGAACGGATGCGTCGTGGTCAGACAACCAGAAAAGACGCAGGTACACATGCGCCAGACCATCAGCGCCACCGCCTTTTCAGGCTGCTGCATCAGCGCCGCCTGTACCGCCAGCGTACGCTCGGAGGTCATTTTCGTGAGCAGCGGAACGCTGATCCCCTCTGCGGCGTCAGGCTGGCACGAGGTGAACGGTACCGTTACGCTGCTGGTTTCGGTATCTTCCGGCATATCCGCTTTCAGGCGCACCCCGCGCTGCACGTACACCTGCCCTTCGTACAGGCTGACCATCACCCCCGCGCCTGACTTCATGTCGTCAGTCCATGCGCTGACTTCTGCGGCCTGTTCGATGGCTTCGATCTCCGCTTCCAGCGCGTCAGTCTCGTCGCAGCGTGAGTCGTAGCCGTCCCACTGCTCACGGAGTTCATCAAGGCGCTTCTGCTGCTCCGGGGTGTATACCGGATCGGGAACGCCTGGCAGAACAAACTCTTTACCATCTTCTCCGTGGTACCAGATGCGGTCTGCGCGTCCGCGACTCCACTTCCATCCCTCACGCTGCCGGATGTCCTGGGCGATTCGCTCCAGCTTTTCCTGCACCAGACGCTCGACCAGCACACTGTCAGCTGTACTGTCGCCCTCGTCCTGGCTGAACAGATCTTCACGAACGTAACCCCCTGCCGCCTCGTAGGTTTCTCGCCCGATGAACCGGAATTTTGCGTTGTCGGTGCGCATCTCGGTTTCAGTAATGGCGCGTTTAATCAGATGCGCGGGGGCATTCGACCAGCTGGCTTTGACGGTATCGAGAATTTCGGCCTGACGGGCATGATCGTCTTCGAGACAGAGCGCCTGACACTGCTCAACGGTCAGTTCGTCCTGCGCGAGCTTCTCCATCAGTGACGGCGCGAGGTTTGCCAGCTTCAGCATGCGCTGCACGTGTCGGGAGCCGAAGCCGAGGGCGTCGCCAATCTGTGCGGGAGTTTTGCCCTGCTCTGCCAGCGTACGGAAACCTGCGATTTGCTCGGCGGGATGCATGGCGGCGCGCTGTTCGTTCTCAGCGATGGATGCAAGGGCAGCAATGTCGTCTGAGACACGTTTCACCATGACCGTATGGTCTGCCGCAAGGCGGTCCTCCTGCGCCAGCAGATTCAGGGCTGTCAGTCGACGACCACCTGCGGCCACGCCGGATTTATCGTCTGCGAGGGTGTGAACAATCAGATTCTGCAGCAGTCCGAGCGCCTCGATGGAGTCAGCCAGACCACGAACGCTGTCCACTGAATACGGGATAGTGCGTACGTTCAGCGGGGATTTAACGAGACTGGACAGCGGAACATACTCGATGACAGCGGCCTCCAGGGCGGCTTTCAGGGAATCTTCCTGCGCCTTCGTGATTTTTCTGGTGCTCGCTTTTTTGGGTGCTTTTGCTTTAACATCGGTTACTGACATTGTTAATACCTCTCTGATATTGATGACTGTCCGGCCCTGCGGAGTGACAGCTCCGGCAGGGCACCTTTTTACTGCTGTTTACGGATGCCGTAGTCCCGGATATAACGGTTCATCAGGTACTCACCACCCGGCTCAAAATTCCATACCCGCCACACCATTTCGCCGTTCTTCCGAACCACCAGGCGAAAGTGCGTCCCCTGATCGTCTTCAATCCTGACATTCTGATACTGCGCTGCGACCGCTTCAGCCTGCTCGCGGGTGAATGTGCCATCGGGTAGTGACTGAAGGGGCGGTATAACGTTGCTGATCATGTATCTCTCCTTTTCCAGCCCCCGCAGGTTACGGGGTGTTTTCATCATGCTTGTCAAAACGGGGCATCATCATCCATCGGCGGATAATCGTCCGGTAACGGCTGCGGCGCCTGCTGAGACGGCGCGGTACTCTGACGGGGTTTTCTGCCGCCTTTCGCTTTCGGGGATTTTTCAGGGGAGCCAGCAGGTTGTGCCGGAGCGGCAGGACTCTGCGGTTGTGCGGGTTGCTGCGGAGCCGTGTTCTGTGGCTGACCGCCGTCACGACGACCGCCCAGCATCTGCATAGTGCCGTTCTGTCCGACAACGATTTCAGTGACATAGCGCATTACGCCGCTGTCGTCCTGCCAGTTGCGGGTACGTAACTGCCCTTCGACGTACACCTGAGCGCCCTTGCGCAGATACTCGCTGGCCACTTCTGCGAGCTTGCCAAACAGCACCACGCGATGCCATTCGGTGTTTTCACGCATCTCTCCGGTCTGTTTATCGCGCCAGGACTCCGAGGTGGCGAGGCTGAGATTAGCGACCGCGCCGCCATTGGGCATATAACGGACTTCCGGGTCCTGGCCCAGATTACCCACGATGATGACTTTGTTGATGCCGCGTACTGTCATGATGAATCTCCTTCCGTTTGTTTTGCTTTTAAAAACCATCACCCGTTGAGTTGCCGGGGCCGCGGTTTTGACGTTTTGCGGGGACCTGCTGAACGCGCCCGCTGGTTGTTACCTTCACCCGTTTGAGAGCCGTTCGCCGCAAGGGCGTAAACCAGCGCGGGCGATGGCGGATGTCCAGGGCGCGGTTTACCGCGTGCCATTTACCCTGGACAGCTGACAGCGACTGTGCTTGTCTCAGCCCCGGCGAAAGGACTCAAAAGAGTGAAAAAACCAGATAAGGAATGAGCAGGAACCCGCCGCAGCGACGGAAAGCGCGGGCGCGAAACGGCGTTGCACCTTACAGCCCGGCAGCCTTACCGCCGGGTTGCGAAAAGCGCAGGAAACGGCGCGCCAGGGGCGGCGTGACCGGAACGGTCGCAGCAAGCCTGCCGTTGACGTTGCGACAGCCTGGGATGGAAACCCGCTGCCCGAAGGGCCGGGCAGAGACAGCGCAGCTGGCCCGGTGCGCAGCATGACAGCCCCGGTTCCCTTCAGGGAAGTCGCCCGTCGTCAGTGAAATCCGTCAGGAAATATCGGCAGCAGCATGAAAGGAAACAGGCAGAGGCAGAGGCAGAGGCAGAGTATTATCACCGGCAGGAAAAAAAACCTCACACACTGGCCAGAAAAAACCATCACCCGGCATGAGAAAAATCCGGCCAGCGACAGGCAGAAAGCATCAGGAATGGCGCTATTTTTTAACCTCATCCTCTTTTCTGGCATATTCCGGGGCATTTTTGTCCGGGAGCTGCGCACTGACCTGGCGATAATGCTCCAGCCGCGCCCGGAAATACTCTCTCAAATGTTCAGGCTGTGCTCTGGCCACCAGTTCAGCGACCACCGGCATCGCCAGCCTTTCTTTATAGGCCACACCTGAAGCGAGCAGGTCAATGGCCACCTTATCCTGCTCTTATTTAGATTTTGCCGCGAGATTCAGTCCGGACATCATATCCTCCGACAGAAATGGAAATCTGCTGTAAGTGTACGCCATCGGAGTCAGAGGGGGAAAAGGACGGGGAGCAGCGCGAAGCGCGGCGCGAGTCCTTCTCCCGCAGGCGCAAGCCTGCAGGTTTTTTCGCGCGGACTGACAGGCGGCATAACCACCTGCCATCAAACTTACCCGCCTTTTCCTCCCTGTAAGATGAAGTGGCCGCCGATGTATACCGCACACTGACGGGTCATGTAATAGCAGATTTCATCCATCACCTGGGCAGTGCTCAGTTCCCGCTGACCGGCATCACGGCGGCGGGCATTAATCAGGGCTTTGTACTGGCGAAGAATATCGCGGGTCTGGGGATCAAGTTTCATACGTTTTATCCTTAACCGGCGGGGAAACCCGCCGGATATTAATCAGTTGCAGAAAACATAGCCGTCATGGAACACATAGCCGCTGCTGAACAGGTCTCGCGCATAAGCCTCAAAATCGAAGTAACTGCGCAGCGACTCCGGGACCTCATTTAACAGGCCGTTGTCCTCCACCATCTCCTGCGCATAGTCTTCCTCGCTTTCCGCTTCGCCCCGGTACGCATCCTCAAAGGCCTCATAGTCACACTCGCCGGTATACTCTGCCCAGGCGATAAAAGCGGATTCCCTGCCCTCTTCTTCGGCGCGTTTGTAAGCGGCGATAAAATCCCAGTCAATGGAGCATTCAGAAACGAACTGCGACGGGATACCTTCCCAGTCCTGGAACATAAACTCGGCATCCCATTCATCGGCATGCAGTGCCTGACAGGCCTCGTAAAAATCCTCCCTGTCGTCAAACTCCGTCAGGTCAAACCATTTGCCGAAAATGCTGCCGCAGTTGTATTTGTGGTAGGTGCCAACGTAGACAGCTGGTGTGGTGGTCGTATTGCTCATAGAAAATCCTCCGTGGTCGATGTCGTCTGTGTTTCGGCTTACGCCGTGCCGACACGACAGCCGGGCGAAAAGCGGAGGATGCAAGGGCGTCACCGAAGCCGCAGCGCAGTAAAAAAGCAGGAGCAGGCTGGACGGTTTGACGGCGAAAACTGAGCCGAAAAACGACGGGAAGACGGCGGATAATGCCTTTGAAATAAACTGCGACCGGGTGAAGGTGACGGCGTTTACGCTTCCCTTGCATCAGCCGCGGCCCGGCTACAGTAGAGGCACGGCGTTTGCCGCAGGCCGCACGGGGCGTTACTCACTGTGAAGCCGGAACAACGTGGAGGAAGAGCCATAAAAGCGGAGCCGGCGACATCCTTTTCAGCTTCTGAGTCACCGGCGGATAAAAGAAGGGGTTTCCCCCTTCCCTCCCTGACTTAATCCCCGATGGGGTCTGTGTTGCGGACCTCGTTCAGCACATCCCGCAACACGCGACGGTCAAACCAGCGGCGGACCGGTTCCCCCGGGAAACGCAGGAGATCGGTCATCACTCCGGCCGCTTCGATTTCCTCCCGGGACTCATTCACCAGGGTGAGCAGGACCGGACAAAACCGCGCACCCCGGACCAGTATGCCGTCCAGCACCTGATCCAGCCGTTCCTCGTCCTCACTGTCCAGCCAGTTGTCGTGCTCGTATTCGTCCGCAATCAGTCGCCAGACTCCGAAACGTTTTTCCATCAGCCGCGGCGCGGCAGACGGCACCAGAGCCGCCGCGATGCGCTTCGCGTCCTGACGAACAATGTCACAGATCCGGTCAATGAAATCTTTCAGGAAGGCCAGCAGGTCCCCGCATTCGGCTTTTGTCAGCCATTCCCGGGCATACGGCAGACTTATACAGGTAAAATCAGTCAGGGCTTCGGGCCGGGGATAAGACTGAGCCGGGTACAGATGCAGCCGGGCGGGCGTACCTGCCAGCCGTTGCGCGCTGGCGGTCAGCAGTTTCGCCCGTCCGTCATTCAGGGCCTGGCACAACCGGGTTGTCAGCGCCAGGATCTCGTCTGCATCGAGCACGCCACTGGCGAACAGCCAGCCGGATACGGTTTCGGGCGCGACGGGCGTCATACCAACTGAGTCGGGCCAGCCGGACCGGCGCAGCAGATTGTCACCGTGGCGCAGAATGAGGGCGTTCAGGGTATCGTTATTCATGGTTATTCTCTCTGTATACTGTACGGGAAGTATCGCCCCGTCAGAACGGGCGGGGCGGGCGGTCACATCAGGCGGCCAGGAGCTGCCTGAGCCACGTAATATCGGCCTGGGCATCAGCCACGGACGGGTAATGCTGGCTAACAAGCGGCCAGGCCCGGGCGTCCTCTGCGTCCAGCGCCAGCCCCGCGACGTCAGCCAGGCGTGCCAGCAGATCAGCGGGAACGATGACGGTCGGGATGTCGGCCCGTAATCCGGCATACATCTCCTGGACCGTGCGAAATGAAACGCCCTCTTCGGTATGCCCGGTCACGCTGCCGATTTCCTGCAAAATCGCGGCGGCCTCGCTTTCCGTCATGTTTTCCACCTGGGCCATTACGTCCTGCTTCGTCCAGACCAGCAGGGCAAAGTGGTCATTGTTGCCAAACATACGTTTCAGCTTTTTATTCAGTTCCTTACGGGTGCCGTACATCATGATCTTATGTTCCTCTGAGCAGATTCAGTCCACGCCGCCGGGGCGGCGTGGGTATTCAGTTTTTCAGTAAGGCGCGCACTTTCGCCGTATCAGCCAGGCGGCGGGCTACGCTGTCCGGGACCGGGTGGTTGTCATCCCGGGCGGTCCATTCCCTGTGCCACAACGCCTGTTCGGCGGTCGTCAGCAGGGTTTCAAGCAGGTCAGCCGGCACCATCACCGCCGGAACGGCCTGTTTCACCTGATCAATCAGGTCCATCACCGCACTGGCAGACACACCCGACTCAAGCCGTTGTTCTTCCGGTATGGCGTCCAGACGCGCCAGCACCTCCCTTGTGTCCTGTTCAGAAACGGCATACTCCATCCCGTCGGCCAGCGCTTCGATATCCGCCGGGGACCAGACAATCAGGTTCAGCGGGGTTTCTGCGGGATACTGCTCACTCAGCAACCGGCAGAGGGTTTCACAGGTTCCGTACATGTTTTTCTCCTTAGTCCTGAAAGCAGGAATCCAGCTCAAGAATTTCGTTGTACGCCGCCATAAACAGGGCATTGATGCGGAAAAGCGTCTGCCGGGTCAGACGTTCGGTCAGCACATCAGAATCAAAGCGATAGCGGTGCTCCACGTCGTTCAGCGCGTCCCGCAGGTCACTCATGCTGTTGGCCAGCTCCGCCACGTCTGCGCGGAGTTTTTCGTGTCCGGCATAGTTCATCACGCGGCCTCCGGATAAAAGACGTCGTTGGCGGCCGGGCGCTGCATGGCGCGCTGGACGGCTGACAGGCGGGTAATCCCGGCTTTGTGGTACTGCTCCATCAGCTCAATGCCGATATAACGGCGCCCTGCCTGGACGGCGGCGACACAGGTGGAGCCGGAACCGGCAAACGGATCGAGAACAATGGCGTTCGGGTGTGTGAAGCTCTCGATCAACGGTTGCAGGCTGGTAACAGGTTTTTCGGTCGGATGGTGGCGGTTGCCGCTGTATTTCCAGCCCAGGACGTCCGGTAACGGGTCCAGCGGCAGCGCCGGACGGCCTTTCGCCAGGATATAGGCGCATTCATGGCGGTAGCCGACATAGGCCGATTTCGACGAGTAGGTTTTGGTGAAAACCAGATGCCCGACCACGCTGAACCCGGCACTTTTCCACGCCGCCATGAAACGATCGACGCGGTTCCAGCCGTAGAAGCTCACCATCAGCGCGTCTTTTTTGAGGACGCGGTACATCTCATTGCAGGCGGGTTGCAGCCATTCGTCGGTTTTGTCACCGGCAATACTGCGGCCGGAACGGTCACGGAACCCGACCAGATACGGGGGATCGGTGAGGATGAAATCAACGGCGCGATCCGGAAAGGAGGCCATAATATTGACGCAGTTACCCAGGATAAAACGGGACATAGGGACACCTCGTGGTTACAGGGGGCACCCAAGAGGACGTCGGTACGACGTCCGTTCCCTGCTGCCCGGAGCCTGTACGCCGCGACCGGTAACGGGTCAAGCTGACCGTGGAATAACGAGCCGACAGTCCCCATCGTCGGCGAGCTTATGCCGCGAAAGCGGCTTGAAGGGCGCTCCTTAAAATGCGAGTGGATGGCGTAAAATCACAGCGACGCCGGACAGGAGCGGAAAAACCGCCCGTCCCGTGTCCGTCCGGGCGCGGCACACTGGCTCCGGGCAGTGGATATCCCCGCGCCACGCGCGGCATGGATGCGGAGCAGCGCGACATCATTATTCCTGCCTGAAGTACCGGGCAGTCGCCCTGCCCGGCATTCCGTCAGCGGGTGATATCCCGCCAGTCATTGGCCCACTCATCGCGCAGTACCGGCGCGTCTGTTGAACCAGTCACTGTCCACGCATCGAGGAACTTCAGCCCGCGCAGGATACTGTTCTCCACGTCATCGAGCAGAATGATGCTGTTGAACCAGACCACGCCTGCGGCATATTCCCACCGATGCCGGTCATCCTCGCGTTGCAGTGCTGGCCACCAGGTGCGCCCCATTTCCAGAACGCCCGCTTCGGCATGCTCCAGGTCAGTCGCGCTAATCAGGTAATACACCATCATTTCAGTGCCACCGACGTCGATGCTCAGGCCAACAAGCCAGGTATTCAAATTTAATTCCATGTTATTCCGGGCGGTTTCCCGCCCGCCTCCGGTCAGCCGCCAAAATGCGCCACGTTGTTGATAATCCACTCCGGGCCGGTTACGTCCGGGAAACTGTCCTCATCGTCCGGGTCAGCCTCGCCCCACTCCAGCTCGTCCGTGATGTACACATCTGTTTCGCCGCTGACGTACCGGGCATAACCGCAGTAATTACAGCCCTGCTCCGCAAACCAGTGCTCCACCTCCCCGCCATACCGCTGACAGAGTTCAGCCACAACGTCTTCGCCGACCGGACTCCAGGGGGTATCAAAATCCACCGTCAGCGAGTTCTCTCCGGCGAAACAGATATCTGCCTCATAACCGACCGGCCACTTGCAACCGTACTGCTTCAGATAGTGGTCATATGACGACGGGACACCCGTCAGCAGACCACCGTTGAAGGCGTTCACCTCAATATCCAGACGCGTCGGCAGCACGTCGCGGAAATCCATTGGATCAGCAGCAGGTACGGCAGAACCGACGTCACACAGGCTGTCCCACCATTCATCCACCGGCGCAGGCCGGAAACTGTCCTCCCAGTCGAAAGACTTTTGCTGGTACAGCTGACGGATGACCACCTGTTCCGGTTCACTGAGGGTGTCCCAGCGGGCATGGGCAATATGACTGTCCAGCCAGCACTGATGCAGCTTCAGGCAGGTTTCCACATCCAGTACAGCTCCGGCCATAAACATCGCCAGCCAGTCGCTGTACGCCTGCACTGAAGGCCGATTGTCTGCGGCCGCCCCGTGAGCAACCAGCTGCGGGTATGGCGGGTAACACAGTTCTGTCAGGGGGCGCAGTATCCCCGCGCAGCCCGCCTGGAAAAGCTGGATACCTTCTTTTCTGGCGCGGCGATGCAGAGACTGTTCACCTCCGGCAATCCACGTTTTAAGGGCATAACTGTTTTGAATACCACTGAACATCAGTCTGTTGGCACACCAGTTCGGCATGGGAAGCTCCTTACACAGTCAGGGTGGGCAGGAGGCATCACCGCGATACCGTTCCCTGCCGCACGCTGCCTGTTCGTCGCGTCCGGTAACGGGTCAACGCCGATCGTGGAATACCGCAGCCGTCATTTTTTTTGACGGCAAGGTTATGCCGCGAAAGCGGCTTGAAGGGCGCGCCTTAGAAGGCGAGGGCATGGCGTAAAATCACAACGACGCCGGGCCTGAGCGATAAAGACGCCCGTCCCGTGTCCGTCCGGACGCGGCACACTGGCAGCGGGTGGCAGTCAGCTACTGGCGGGCAGAAATGGCCAGGGTGACCAGAGGATTTGTGGGAAGGGAAAACACCAGAGTGGGAGCAGATGACATACCAACAGTTCTGCGCCGGTCCTCCACAGGGTTATTAACCGATTCTGTGGATAACCTGACATCTGTTTTTCCAGGCAGAACAGTTACCTGACGGGAAACGGTAAAATTTTACTTGCAGGACAGGAAATATCTTAAATAATACTGTATATGCAAACAGGTATTTTAAGAGGTATGCCATGTTACTTTTTGTCGCCCCCGAACAGGAGCCGGTGCCGTCCACTGCCCCACTGTTCACCGAACGTTGCCCGGCGGGTTTTCCGTCGCCGGCCGCCGATTACACGGAGGAGGAACTTGACCTGAATGCCTGGTGTATCCGGCGTCCGGCTGCAACGTTCTTCGTCAGGGCTATCGGGGATTCAATGAAAGAGATGGGCCTGCATTCCGGCGACCTGATGGTGGTCGACAAAGCCGAAAAGCCGCTGCAGGGTGACATTGTCATCGCGGAAACTGATGGCGAATTCACGGTTAAACGCCTGCAGCTGACACCCCGTGTCGCCCTGCTGCCGATGAACCCGGCCTATCCCACTCTCTATCCGGAAGACCTGCAGATTTTTGGGGTGGTGACAGCCTTCACCCGGAGCACGGACTGATGTTCGCTCTGGCTGACGTTAACAGCTTTTACGCGAGCTGCGAGAAAGTATTTCGTCCCGATTTGCGTGACAGGCCTGTGGTGGTCCTGAGTAACAATGATGGTTGTGTAATCGCGCGCAGCGCTGAAGCGAAACGGCTGGGCATAAAAATGGGAGTGCCGTGGTTTCAGCTGAAGTCGGTGAAATTTCCGGAGCCGGTCATCGCGTTCTCCAGTAATTACGCGCTATACGCATCGATGTCGAACAGAGTCATGGTTCACCTGGAAGCGCTGGCGCCACGCGTTGAGCAGTACTCGATTGACGAGATGTTTCTCGACGTGCGGGGTATTGACAGCTGCATCAATTTCGAGGATTTCGGCCGGCAGCTGCGTGAGCACGTTCGTTCCGGCACGGGGCTGACCATCGGCGTCGGAATGGGCCCCACGAAAACGCTGGCAAAGTCTGCACAATGGGCCTCCAAAGAGTGGCCACAATTTAGCGGCGTACTGGCGTTAACACCGGGCAATCCCCGCCGTACAGAAAAACTGCTGTCACTGCAGCCGGTGGAGGAGATCTGGGGGGTGGGCCGCAGGATCTCAAAGAAACTGAACACAATGGGGATCACCACAGCACTGCAGCTGGCCCGCGCGAATCCAACGTTCATCAGGAAAAATTTCAATGTGGTTCTGGAGAGAACGGTCCGGGAACTCAACGGAGAAAGCTGTATTTCACTGGAGGAAGCTCCGCCGCCCAAACAGCAAATTGTCTGCAGCCGGTCATTTGGAGAGCGAGTCACGACGTATGAAGCAATGCGGCAGGCAGTCTGTCAGCACGCAGAACGGGCCGCCGAAAAGCTGCGCGGCGAACGGCAGTTCTGCAGGCATATTGCCGTATTTGTGAAAACATCGCCGTTTGCCGTAAATGAGCCCTACTACGGTAATCTGGCCAGTGAAAAGCTGCTCATCCCCACGCAGGATACACGGCACATCGTTGCCGCTGCCGTCAGAACTCTGGACAGGATCTGGGTGGATGGTCATCGTTACGCAAAGGCAGGCTGTATGCTGAACGATTTCACACCAACCGGGGTATCGCAACTGAATTTGTTTGATGAAGTACAACCACGGGAACGGAGCGAGCAGCTGATGAAAGTCCTGGATGGTATTAACCATTCAGGACTTGGGAAAGTATGGTTTGCAGGACGCGGGATTGCGCCAGAATGGCAGATGAAGAGAGAAATGCTTTCACCGGCATACACGACCCGTTGGTCGGATATTCCCTGCGCATCGATCTGAGTCTCAGATAAATTTCTTCATTTTTTCCCGCATCAGCTCGAGGCGCTGCTTTTCCTCATCCTCTATAACTTCCGGCTGAGGAGGTTGTATGGCCTGACCTGTGCCCATTTCAGCGAGAATATCCCGAATGTCGGCACGGGATGGTTTCCACCCCGTAGTCTGGCTAAGTAACCCGACCAGCTGGTCCGCACTGAAATCCCTGTCCAGCAACACAGCAAGTAAACCAGGAAGTCGCGGATCAAGCTGATGCAGAGCCAGCCCGGAGATAAATGCCCTCCGGTATAACTCCCCTCTCTCATTCCGCGGTACAGACTCAATTATGTCCAGGGACATATTGTCTGCCGTCTGATCCGGATGAAGATAGACAGTAAACTTCTTCCGCTCATCGCCCACAGAATTACTCCCCTTTAAATGCCGCGATAGCTTCCACAAGTGCTGTTTGTGGTGAATCCATCATCACAACTTTCTGGCCCAGGTGATGCCATGCAGCCTTAACCGCTCCCTCGATCAACGGTGCACCACCGCCAATAATGTAAACCCGGTTAACATGGCGGAATCCGGCAAGGTCATCAACTACACGCTCACCCAGACTGGCGATTGCACTTTCGATAGTATCCAGAACAAGGGGTATTTTGCTTTCATCATTAACAACCTGACGTACAAAATCAGGGTCGTGACGCTGTTTGATTAACTCATTAGCAACCATCGAGCTGGTATCACTGGAGGCCATTTTCAGCGCAGTGAGTGCTGCACTTGTCACCATAGATACACCAATTTCTGCATTTCCATGAATTGCGCTGACTGAGTCAAACTGACCAACGATAAGACCAACATCAAGACTGGTGCCCCCCAGATCAATCACAAGAGATTTTTCAAAGGGCCCTACATTATCTTTTACCAGTTGAGCAAAAACGGCAGGCAGGGACTCAGGCATGACTTCAACATGTTCAATGGTAAACACTTCGCCCTTGTTGAGTTTTACTGGTCGCATCAGGTTGTCAATTTTACGCTGAATGTTCAGCTCATTTTTCTGGCACTCTTTTGTATAGAACTCGCTGATGGGCAAAGTCACTGTTAAAGATACCGGCTGCGGTTTTAATCCGCTGTTCAGAAGACCATGATGCACAGCGAGGACATTCACATCGGTATACTGATACTCAATATGAGTAGTCAGGATGGATTCGTTACTGACTTCATCATAAGTGTACTTTTTGCCTTCCAGTTCATAGTTAAAGGTCTGGCGTGCGCCCATCCCTTCTACTTTCCAGCCCTGACGGAATGAGTTGGAAGACAAACCTGTCTTCAATTTACCTTTATCTGCGAACCATGCGAGCTTTACTGTGGTAGAGCCATCATCACAAGCAATATTCATACTATCTCCATTGATACTCAAATTGAGTATTTATACCTAACCCATATCATTCAGGTGCGAGCGGAAGGCCCTCAAATCGAGTACCAATACTCAATCTGAGTATTTGCCGCACATCCAGTGATACTCATTTTGAGTATCATAACGCATTTTCATAGCAGCAATCTAGCATAAAGATAGCTTTCAGATAGCAGCAATCAAAATTCTAGATTGCGTTATGATTGCTGCAATATTGCAGCAAGATTATATAACTAAAAAGATAGCAGCATCATGCTGCTATCCGGATTAATAGCCCTTCTGTGCCTTATAAGCGATAAGCGCGTTCTCAAGAACTTCGACCAGTTTGATACCTTCGCGCTCTGCAATGTCACGAATTTCATTATCAAATTCAGGGGTTACCCTGGTCGCAAAAGGAATAATACGATATGTTTTTCTAGCTGAACGGCCATCACGACGGGTGTACGGCGCGGAATTGATCACCTGAGTCGTCGCCGGTGTCATTGTTTCAGGTACAGAAGAAGCCGGTGGTACGGGTGCAGTTTGCTCAGCAGCATCAGGAACGACAGCTACAGGAGCCACTTCCGGTGAATTAAGGCTGGTTGCGACTTCTTCAGGCCCCGGAGGATTCCCCAAATTTTTGCGAGTCCGGTTTTTTAGCTTAGATGCATCAGCCATTACTATTCTCCAATCTTGTCTATAAGCGACTGTATAACTTCATCGGCATTTTGTTTAAGCCGCTTATAACGCGTTTCCGTCACGGCTAAACCCGCATTCATGGCCTGCCGATAGGCAGGAAACTCATACAAACAACCGGCTAATGTTTCATAGCCAGCTTCACTTATATATGCCCTGGCTTCAGCCTCTTCTGCCTCGGTGCCAACACGGCTTAACGAAAAGACTAACTTGGAGCGAGGGATGCCATCTTTAACGAGAGCATTGAAAACCTTAATTGCAGGTATTAAATCATCGAGCGAAGCCCCTGTCGGTTGAACAACGAGATCAGCGACTTTGGCAATTTCCAGGGTTCCCTTACTTGCTCGTGCGGGCCCATCAAGAATCAGAAGGTCGACATCACCTGCTGACTCGATAGCCTGCTTTGCTGTCCCAAACAACTCAACTGAAGCAGCAGGAGGTAAGCCGGCAGCCAGACGACGGCGATGCCAGTCCGAACTGGTTGCCTGCTCAAGGTCTAAGTCTGCGAGCTTAGTTTTAATACCGCTGTTGGTAGCTTCCCGGGCCAGTGCTCTGGCCTTTGTGCTTTTACCAATCCCGCCTTTCTGCGATATAAATCCAACTATCCAGGCCATAAAGCCCTCCGGTATTGCTGCAAGATTGCAGCATACTTGATTTAGGACCTCCACAGCAGAGGTCAATATCTGAGCATCAATCTGGCATCTTGCAGCTAGATTGCAACATAAAAAATCATGCTGCAAGATTGCTACTTGATTGAAGCATTATAGAAGCAATCCAGACAATACGGAACTGATGAAAAATTCAGTCACGACGGCGTGGTGTGTTAGAATTCAAAACTGCAATCTTGCAGCTATATTGCAGAAAGATTGCGGCTATTAAGTTATAAGCAGATCAGTCACAACCCGACGCTAACGCAGTAACGTAATAACATAGTTCTAACCTTAAGTCCCAGGTAGCACGAACGCTGCCTCTGTATACTTTTCAAGCCGTGACAGGCATTTGAGCTGTCAGGAGACAAAGTTGATGATCGATGTTCAGGAGAGGCTCACCGGTCGCAGAACTGCTGGCATAAACCTACTGTGACGTAATTTCTCCGCTACCAGGACTTTCAGGCATTTCTGTCCAGCTCACTTGCGCCAATGTTTCCAGACCTTCCACCATGCCACAGGTGGATCCATCAGCGCCGCTCTCTCCTTCCGCAATTCAGCATTTGCCAGCCCCTGAAACAATGCAACCTTATCCCGCGCATCGTTACGATAGGAACGGATAATGTCCTGATCCCCTTCCTTATTCTGAGTAACAAACAGAGATACCGCATATTGGGCATGAAAGGCAGCAGTCCGAATGTCATCAGTAGAAGTGACACTTAGTTCATTGTGAATACGCATGTAATTAATGTAATCATCACTGTCACCCCGGCAATCCTTAAACAAATACGTTTGCATAAGTGATTGTGACATTGAAAGAAAATCTATGTATCTCCCGGTTCGTATATCAATTTCCTTTAGATGCAGTGCCGCACGTTCTTTCCTCGACTCATGCCGTTGTGTTAGCTTGAGAGTCAAATAACCACCTAAAAAGGTAATCAACGATCCCAGCCCAATTTTAACGGCATTATCTGCAACATCAGTCCATTCAACAGCCATGAGTTAGCTCACCACGCATCAAGTTAAACAGTCAGTTTAAATCCTACTCATTTGGACATAGGGGTTTGAGGGCCAACCGTACGAAAACGTACGGTAAGCTAAAAATGAACGTCTGAAAAATCGATTAGCAGACAACGCTGTCCATTAAATGCCATTTTTCGATTAAAAAGACACCATTTTAAGGATGTTTTTCTATGTCCATTATGTTTTGATATATCAGACAGTTACTTCACTAACGTACGTTTTCGTTCCATTGGCCCTCAGACCCCGTCCAGTAGAGAGCATAAAAAATATTGGGGCAGCGTGAGCTATGCTGCCATCGCTGGTCCCTTCCCGTCACTTTGAAAACCCGGATACCAGCAGACAAATTTATCCTGCAGTTCGTTATTCAAAACGGCGGTCCGGGTCTGTAACAAATAATGAGCCCCTTTTCTGCTCCACTGCATCTGCTGCTTTTTGGCCATTCGTCTGGCGATCACTTCATTGATCGTGGATTCCACAAACGCGGTTGATACCGGCTCTCCGTACCGACGCATTTCGCCGTAGTTTGGGATCATCATCTTATTATTCCGGATGTAGGTATACATTTCATCCAGATGTTTTTGCAGGGATTTCAGGCTAGGATAGCTGAGTTCAGGGTCATCGCAATACATAACGCAATTATCAATATGTTCCAGCGCAGCGACAACATTGCCATGCCAGAGATATCGTTTAATGCTTTCCAGCAGTGCCAGAACTTTACTCCCCGCCTCTGGATCTGATACCAGCAGTCCCCGGGCATATTGCATGAGCACCGTCAGCCTCATGGTGATATGAAACCAGTCCAGCACATGCGTTGACTCAGGGTACATACCGAACTGGAGGTCCCTGAGATTATCCGCGCCGTCGGACAGAAAAAATATCTGCTGGTTGGCCTGCATTCCCTGCGCTGAAAGGTGGGTCATGAGCCTGCGTTCCGGATGACAGTCATCCTTCTGAACAAAACCGAAGCGGCGGGTGTCAGCAGGCGCACCAACGGAAAAAGACTTCCCGGCAATAATTTCAAAATTACGCTTTTTGTCATCCCGATCGCGAACATAACCACCATCTATACCCACCACAAGCGGTTTTCCTGGCCTGGGCAGGTTCCCCCAGTCGCGGGGGCAGCCGGAAAGAAAACCTGAATGAGCTTCAGCCTCAGCGTCAAGACGCTGCGCCACCTGGCATAAATGATTCCTCACCGTTGAGGCATTCAGGCTGTGGCCCACCGGCAGAATATCTTTCAGCAGACGAGTCGTCATTTCATAGGAGATCATCGAGGCCCAGCGGGTTTCAATATATTTCAGTGCCGGGTGAGAATAATCGCCGGCCCAGTCGCTGAGCAAACTGACTGTCTTTGTATCACTCTCTTCACAACGGCACCGGTACACCCGAAGCCCGGATACCGGAATAACGCCAAACAGCGTCCGGTACCGTATTTTCTGTTTGCCTTTGATTCTGCGCGCAGCAAGGCAGTGAGGGCACCGGATATGGTGTTGAGTATATTCGTCTGCCTGCAGCTGGACCACCGACTGCTGGACCGTATTCAGCAACAGCTTGGATTCTGACACCGATAATCCGATGTCGTTCCGGGTCTCCCCTGATTTCTGGATTGTCATCAGTTCCTCCGTTCGACTGGAGCCTGATTCATCGGTGATGACTATCTGGAGCGTCAGTTGCATCATTGCCTCCTGCTGTGGTGGATGACTATCTCCCGGCTACTGGTTGTTCATCTGGTGACGAAGCTTATAATATGTGGAAACGCCAAGGCCCGCATGGTCGCAGGCGATCCTGAGCCTGACCCCTCTGCTTCTGAGTGCGTCAATTTCCTGGATCTTTTTGATATCGGCGCCGGGGCGCCCTGTTTTTTCACCCCGTGCTTTTTTCGCGGCGATGCCGTCGGCCTGCCTTTCCTTCAGTAAGGCTCGTTCAAACTGGCTGAATGCCGACATCATGTGCAGCTGCAGTTCCTGCATCGGATTGTTTGTGCCGGCGCTGAACGTCAGCTGCTCTTTCAGAAAAATAAGGGTAACGCCCTGGTCACGAAGCCGGGTGGTGACAGCGCACATATCCGACATATTCCGGCAAAGGCGATCGATGGAATGAACCAGAAGCGTATCACCAGGGCGTAATTGCCCCAGGAGTTCCTGTAACCCCGGGCGGTTTGTGTCCTTCGCGCTGGCATGCTCAACACAAATTTTATCAGGCTGAAAACCCGCCTTTGACAATGCCTCTTCCTGACGGGCCGTATTCTGATCGGCCGAGCTTACCCTGATGTAGGCATATTGCACGCAAAACCTCCGGAAGGTCTTTAAACATCATAGAGATTTAAAGAATAATCCATAAACACTGATTTAGGGAGGTTTATAGACATTTTTTCGGGGATCTGAGAGGCATGCTGAAAACGTATACCTTTATAGACATCAGTCAGCGACGACGGCCCAGCCAGATAACTTCAGGCTCCAGTACCGGAGATGCAAGGTCGAGCCTGCTCAGTTGCCGGTTGATTTTGTGGCGGTTGAACCTGACAGCATCCAGGTCGTCAGCAAAAGGGCGGATCTCGCCGACCGTTGTTTCATCATCCGCATTAACGATAGCTTCAAGAAACGCCAGGGTTTTATCGAACTCATCCGCAGCTGTGGCTCCGGGCATACCATGGCCGCTTATACAAAACGGCGCTTTCAGCGTAGAGTTTTCATAAATGGCCTCAACACGAATGTCATGAAGCCAGTGCTCAAAGAAATTGTATTCATAGGTAAAGCGATCGCCAGCATCAAAAGCAAAATCATCAATCACGACCCGGAACGGATTATCGACAAAACCGATGCCTCCTTCGTAGGAGATACCGTAATCTTTGCCATAAATGTGAAATTGATGGAGATGGTCGTCCCCCCAGCCCTGCACTATCTGGAAAATGAAGTGAAGCGCGGCCAGTGACGTGTCGGCAGCAATTCTCAGCCGACGCCAGACCATCGGACTGACTCCATGAACTGCTATTTTGATGACGTAGATCTTCATAGTCAGCAGGTATTGTTATGAAATGATGGTGGTTATTTTAACCCCTGTAGATGGCATCATTCGATGGCTGCCCCGAGGTTTTTCATGCTCTCCGTCCAGTACTGCTGGCAGTCTGGGATCTGGCCTAGTAAGATGGCTGCAATAAAATTAAAAAGGAAATAAACATGCCCTCAAAAACCCAAAAACTTTCGGCAACTAAGTTGGCTCGTATGCGAAACGAATCGGTAATTGAGGTTCAGCAACAGCTCATTGAACGCGGGTATATCGAAGCTACTAAATCAGGACTATTTTATTTCACTGAATCCGGCCGCAAGGCAGGCGGAGAAATTCGGAAAAATCACCCTGATGCGAGTGAGGGACACATGGTTTGGCCCGAAAGCATTTTGCTCTGATTTCCCTGACCTGGACGTTCAGGTAATTCTGTCCAGAGAATTTAGTGTGGCGGCCAGAACCATTGAGCAATCATATCGTACCCATTTAGTATAGTTCCGATGCCTCCGATAACCATTGCTGAAATGGAATACAACCATTTATGCTTTCCCACAAAGCGCTTTAGCTTTTCCGCCCAAGTCAGTGATGCCTCATGGAGTTCGATCAGCGTTATCCATTGCTGAATCTGCTCTTTATAATGTTTACAGAGACTTTCGCTTATTATTTCTTGCGATAGCGGTCGGCTTCTTGGTAACCACCCACAGGGCGCAGGCGGCTTAATTTCGTGCAGTTCAGTACCGAAGTTAATGCGTTGTTGGTTAAGACGCTCTACAACTATACGAAGTTCATCCACAGTAATATCAGAACGGGAACAAATACCTTTCAGTTGAGCCAGTGTCATAATCGCGTACTCTTGTGGTTGATGAGTTCGATTATATCATCATTAGATTTTTTGCGGGGAAGTGGCACTGTGAAGCCCATTTATAATAAATCTCATCACTTAGACATTCGAGTTAGTCTGTCCAGTTAGGCTAGAAATTCGGGATCTAGCCTGGTAAACTGGTTTAACGAACTAAAAAACCGGGAGAATTCTACATGTGGGCAACAGGTGCAGCACCTGTCAACTTTTATTAAACCCAGCGTGTTCAAATGCACCAAATGTTTCCTGATGTCTGCCTATGAACAATTGATTTTCACTCTCCAGTTTATTGAGTAATGTCATTAACACGTTAATGATATTATTAATTGCCCCACTCTGAAGAATGATAAATTCATTCTGGATTCTGAAATGCACGTTCTGCTCACAAAACGATTCTATTGCTTTGCTTTTTTTTCCAACTTTTCCGTTGTAATGCACTAATCGGTTTCTGATTAGTTTTATATTCTTTAAATATTCCCATTCTTCTTTGAATGATGATAAATCAAACCCCATTACTTTCTGCATATACTCTGAAATATTATCCAGGACGGCGTGTCTGCTCAGGCTGTCAAAATTAGCTTTCTTACCCATGACATCCTGATTAAACCACGAACAGTAATCTAAAATAGTGTATTCAGTCTGGCAATAGAGAGATACCAGTATGGTCTCACGATGAAATCTTGGCGCTGTGCTTTGTGCAATAATAAGTTCTTCTACATAGGTATCAACAATATCTTCGTGATGTTCTGCGTCTGCGTCTCTTATCTCTGAAAGCATAGAGTTGTTAATATCATCTCCTTCATTTTGCCAGTACACTTCACTGTGACTGTGAAATTTTTTTATTGTGTGCAATTCGGTTTTAAAACTGTTCAATATATGAAAGTAATTACATCCGAAGAAATCAATTTTCATTTAGACGCCATCTGTTCGTAATTATATTAATGTATTGGGTATTTTACTGCGAATATCTCTGCCGGGGTAGTGTGCTTTGACGTGCAGTTTGTGGAAACGATTTTCCATGCTCCGGGCCGTTTTCCTGTACCCTGTCGGGGCGTCTTTTACTGGCGCTTTCGGAGTCTGCGTTCTGGCTTGTTCCAGGCACCGGAACCCCATCACTCTTAATTCCCGCCCGGATTGGACATACAGCACATTCTGTCTAGTTCTGCTGGCAGCGCAGGATCTGGCCTGATAGTATTGGGTGATAACGACAGGAGGTAGACATGACATTTTTTCTTATTATTGCGTTTGCTCTGATAGTCGTCGGTAGGCTTCTGCTGCGAAAGAGCCTGAATAAACTCCACAATGAGTATTACCGCCGCGCTGACGAGCGGGGATGTTCTGAACGTTATGAATCTATCGTTCGCCTTTACAACTCCAGAGATCCCCGCGTTTTAGAAACTGCTTATATGGAAGCCATTTCCTGCACTAAGGCCGGTTAAGCGGCCTTTTTTACGCCTCCCGTTTATATCCCTTCGACATTGGACATAAAGGTTATTCCGTCCAGTTCTGCTGGCAGCGCGAGATCTAGCCTGATATTATTGTGTAATAACGACAGGAGGTAGGCATGACATCTTTTCTTATTATTACGTTTGCTCTGATAGTTGTCGGTAATCTTCTGCTGCGAAAGAGCCTGAATAGGCTCCACAATGAGTATTACCGCCGCGCTGACGAGCGGGGATGCGCGGAACGTTATGAATCTATCGTTCGCCTTTACAACTCAAGAGATCCCCGTGATTTAGAATCTGCATATCGGGAAGCCATTTCCTGCACTAAGGCCGCTTGAGCGACCTTTTTTACGCCTCCCGTTTATATCCCTTCGACGTTGGACATAAAGGTAATTCTATCCAAGTAAAGAAGCTGGCCGAAGCCAGCTCAGTGCGATCACTGGTTCTTGAGCGCAAGGATAAGAAGCCCAAGAAACAGGATAGTAGCCCCCTGACTCAGAAGAGGGGCATTCATGAACGTGTCGAGCAATGGCAACATAATCGTACCTCCGATAACGGCTTTGGGATTGTTACCGCAGGCATTCGGTTGACGTAGATTGAATAGTTTTCTATTATCTTCATCACTTGAGGACATGCCTTTGGTGTGTTTTGAATTGGATTTGATGGCCGTCATTTCCAATCCAGTAATAAAGCTCTGATTATTCAGGGCTTTTTTGCTTTCAGACGTTGTGTAACGTGTCTCTGTCACTGCATTTTCACTCCTGATTTATTTTCCCAATATTTTAACACAACCAGAATCTGCGCCCGACTGTCAGACTGAAGACAGCCACTGAATACATGGTGATTCTTCTGGATAGCTATTCTAGTAAGGATTTATTTTAGTGCAACGGTTGATTTTGACGTAAAATTAAGAATGCAGTTGATGTAGAATACTCTATCCCGATGATTCATCTACATTAATTTATTTGTAAGCATCATGAATAAAATTTTGAAAATTTTATTCAGTGCTGATTTCTTCAACTGCGGTGATAATTGGAAAACAATAAAGGGATAACATTTATAATAAATCACGCAATAGATATTCTATTGCAGAGGTTAATATCTGCGATCCCCTTGCCTCGCTATCATCGCAACTCTCGATTTTCCAGCCCGGACGTAATAGTCTTTCCATTGCTGGCATTACCAGTCCTCGATGCGCCGGTACGGTCGCAGAACTGCTAGCAAACCCGCCCCGTCACGTAATCCTTTCCCCATATTGGACGTTCAGGTTTTTCTGTCCAGAACAAAAAACCGCTTACGCGGTTCTTTGTCTATCAATCTTGCTGTCTACCAGGCTTATCGTAAGAAGTTCTTTTACGCCAAGCTTTGTCACCTCGCTCCCAAATAACTACGTCGCCAGTTAGTTTTTTGAATTTGACTAAAACTTTTTTATCTATAGAGAGATTACCATTTTCATTTGTATAGACAAAGTTATCGCCAAACAAACTTTTTATTTTATACACAGCAACTTCTTGGTAGAGCCTGGATGACACTTCGACTTGAGACTTCATCCATTCAGCCACATCATCAATAGTATGCATTAATTTACCTCATAATTTTATTTGCCTAACCCGTTCCACTTATCGAGATGGGCATATTAATTCCCGCCCGGATTTGACATATAGCACTTTCTGCTCAAGTAAAAAAGCCCCAATGTGCTCCGGGCGCCGTGTCCGGGCAGATCACAACTCACTGACAGTATGCGCCAGCGGGATTATTCAGGTTCCGGGTTAATTCTCTTGGCACCTAGACACCCTGCGTCATCTGTCCGGATATCGTACCAAACTGGACGTTCAGGTGATTCTGTCGATCCGTTAGATGTGCAGAGCACACAGGAGTCGTTCTACGCCGGAAGCCACGCAGCGTCAGCGAGGGCTCAGAGCGCATTACGGCTTTAGCCGTAAAATCCCCAACACTACCGGCCGTTTGCGTGGCGCAGCTGCTTCACGCCATGGACTCTGCCCAAAGGCAAGGCTGTAGGTTACTTACTTAACCTAACCATTCTGCTCATTAGACTATGATGTAAATATGTTGTTTTATCTTTTGTTATTTTTATAGAAGTATCGTTCTTTTTTAACAACACTCCATGTAAATGTGTTTTACTTTTAAATTCATCCCAAAATTGTTTCTTTACCTTGGCATTAACTGGCTTTTTCGGAATTAATAAATAGAACCAAAAACTATTAAACGCAACCATTCTAACTATATAATTATTGGAGCTTAAGTTCAAACCGTCAATTAACCCACTTCTTAATAAATATGGTTCCAGTGGCTTTTCGTCATTTCCTGTCTCTAAATTAATTCTATTGGCCGAAGTAACAATTAGCAGTGACACAATAATCCCATCTGGTTTTTTTTCGCCATGTGCAATAAATGATTTATATTTTTCTAAAATCACCTTTGAACTATAGCCATTTTTTGAGGCCCTTGCTGAATTATATGATATTTTCAAAAGCACACGCAGCAATAAATCATAGTCATAATTGAATGTGACTTCATCACCAGGTTTTAAGGGTGTGATCATTTGATTTTTAAACGATTTTATGAAGTGCTGATCTAATTGAGATAAAACGCCATTGTTACATGTGGCACAGACATCTCTTATAACTAAATCACCTTTGAAAAAATAGTCATTTTTATCACTTACAGATAAAAGGTCTACGTTAAAGCTTTTTATTATCGCCGCAGGAAAAATATGTTCTTTTGTGAAGTTTGATGTGTTGCTGCAATAAGCACATGTTTTTTTAATCTCCAATCCTCTCTCCTTATTTTTTAAAATAATCTCATTAAATCCTTTGTTTCTATATCCACTTGACCCTTTCTCGGGTCTGCTGGCAAAGCGTCATCATTACGTTACCCCCGCACCAGCCTGGACGTTCCGGGGATGCTGTCCAGCATTGCATCCACAAGTCTCTACTGTATGAATCCTTTGTTACGGGCTGCCTTTATCATGTTCAGTTGGCTACCATTAAAGGCAGCATGGCAGTGCCTCATTGCCGCGTTCCTGTATTCACCGGCTGACGCCGTTGACAGGCTACCTGCGATAGCATTTGCCATTTTCAAATCCAGACCGTTCTCAACTTGCATAAGGTACACATATGCACGCACCGTTTTGCGCCCCCTGCTAATGGCATAAATAAAGACACCGATAAGAAGTAGTAAACCACAAGCAATAATCATTAATAGGTTCATGTCCAATTCTCATTTTATTTTTTCAGGGTTGTTAAGCGTTTCGTTAACCAATTTAAGCGCGCTATACTGAAATTCGCCAGCACCTAAGTAGGGTTTAAAGAGAGAATTAGAGAATAATTTCCCAATTCTTAATTTATAGGTTTTTTCAAACCTTGATTTATCCAGTTTATTATCAATGTAACGCTGGCATGCGATATCATAAACATTCAGCAAACTTTCTGACAGGCAATCTAGTTCGTAACCGTATGCTTCTTTAAAGACGAAAGCCTTACCTTGGCTTTCGGTTTCTTCTTTTAAATTTATATTAAACTTAGCCAGTTCAGCTTCAGCCTTAGAAATGAGCTCAAAAATTTTAATTTCTGAATCACCCAGTGAATTAAGGTCGCGTTTTAATGTCCGACTGGCACTCACCCAGGCCACGCCTGCTGAAAATACCGATATTACGACCCCTGCCGCATACATGTAATCCTTTAACGTAAATCCCGATGCGTTTACTGCAAGTGCTGTTGATGTAACGGGTTCACTCATGACTTTTTATCCCTTAACGCTGCAATTTCCTCGGCCAGTTTATCAGCAGAATCAAACGATATTTTTCCGCTCCGCTTTATGCTCGGACAAATAGCTTTATATTCACCGCTATTTTTCTGCTTCAGCGTCCCGACTTTTGCATCAGTACATGAAGCTTTCGGATTACTGCTTTGCTTTCCTGGTTTTTGGCTAGCCATATGTTATTCCTGAGTACAGTCGTGATATACAAATCCATTGTAAAATCCACTCCGTTAAACGTCTACTTTTACTGTTTCAGTTTCCAGCGCTTTCTCTGCCAGGACATATCGGCATTTCTGTCCGCTGCTGGCATTACATCAGCTGCAGCTGCGCGGCCATCTGCTATGGTGCAGGCATAACCCGGCATCGATGCGCCGGTGCGGTCGCAGAACTGCTGGCAGACCGCCCCCGTTATGTAATTCCCGCGCTGCCTGGACGTTCTGGTGTTCCTGTCCATGTCTAACCTATTGACGTTCACCCTCCACAGATACATTCCGACAACATACAAAAAATGCTATCCGTCCTGTACATTTCGGCACTATCGGAAAAAGTGTCCAGAAAATATTTTTGGTGATCGTATTTATTTTTGTTGACCCACATTGCAAACCGTGAGTCTGTTCAGAACTTGTTTCTGAACAGGGGAGGGGTTGGACAAGCCCGACGGGCGCGTCAGCCAGTCACATTCAGGTATGCTCTATATATACCATCCGAAAAAATACCGGCGAATGTTATTGTTACTACATAAGTGATACCATTATAAGCAAGACCACTTAAAAGTTACCAGAAGGACAAAATATGTTCGTTTTTGGTTACCTCCGGGCATCCACTTCAGAGCAGGATGCCAGCCGGGCAAAAAATGCACTGAAGGCATTTGCAAACCAAAATGGTCACCGTATTGCTGGCTGGTATATCGATAATGTCTCCGGTACGACAATGAACCGTCCAGAACTGATCAGGCTTCTTGGTGATGCGGAACCTGGTGATGTGATTCTCATAGAACAGGTCGACAGGCTTACCCGCCTGGATGATGCAGGCTGGGAGACACTCAGAAAGCAAATTACTGATAAGCAGCTGGCCATCGTCAGTCTTGATCTACCGACCAGCCATCTGGCGCTATCCAGCACAGTAAGTGATGACTTTACCCGAAGCATGCTGAAGGCCGTAAATGGCATGATGCTGGATATGCTCGCCGCTATTGCCCGAAAAGATTACGAAGACCGTCGACGTCGTCAGTCAGAGGGTATCAGTAAGGCGAAAGCTGAAGGAAAATACCGGGGCAGGGTGGCCGATGCGCAGAGACATGAACTGATACGCACTCTGCGTCTGGCCCACGGAAAATCACTGCGTGAAACAGCCCGCCTGGCTGGCGTATCAAAGATGACAGTAATCAGGGTCTGTAACGGCAATCATAAGCAGGATACTGATTGACGATACTTATTCACGTTAGGTTCAGAACAAACAATTAAGCTTATGGAGCGAATATGGCTGAAAGAATATCTCAAAGAGAACAGGAGTTGTTGGAGGAATTCCTTTGTACTGTTCTGGATGATTTCAGTAAAGGCAGTATAACCCGCCATCAGGCTGTCAGCGGTATCGCGACATTATATACAGCTGCCACAGAAGGACGGAGAGAAGAGGCTTTAGAATATCTGAGAGAGGGAAGAAAGTTGCTAAGGCAGTAATTGATGATGAGTAAAGATGGTTCAGGGAGGGGACCGAACCACCCCGGAACGGTCCCCTGAAGGAATGGCAATTCCGTTCATCGCCAATATTAGCTTTTTCCAGGCTGTGATAACATCTCCGGGTCATTTTTCAGAGCCAGGGCAGATGAAGAAGAAAAACAGCACCCCCACTCCTCACGATGCCACGTTCAGGCAGTTCCTGACGCAACCGGATATTGCCCGGGACTTTATGGAAATCGTGCGACATGAAAGTCGCCTGTGTAATTGTTTCTACGGGAAGTATTCCGGGAGAAACCTGATGTTCCGTCATCAGTAGCCTACCAATACATGCGGAACGGGTAAATGTTCGGTGTGAAGCTATTGGAACAATGTACCTAGGAAATCCGACCAATGCTGTGAAGCTAAGGTTTGTCTGCAAGCATCATGTGGACACAGGGCTAGGCTGAGTAGTATGACCAACAAATGTGAACTGCTGATAAACATCGTTATGAAAGAACAAGCCAAAGATGCTGGCAGGCTTGAACCAAAATGGTGCACGGTTGGCTACCTCTGTGATTTCTGGGGGTACACGGACACGAAAACCGTCGGTGGAGAGGCAGGGTCTAACCTACTTCGTTATTCAGGTGAAACATGGTAAGCCCGTATCACTGCCCTCTTGGGCAGGCAAACCGTAAGGAATGTTGTAAGTGGTGCGGGTAAGAGATTGTGGAAAAAGCGAATGCCGTCCTGTAATGGGATGGATAGAGGTTGAACATACGTAATATTATTTCACGCGAAAGCGGGCAGACTTCCACAAGGTCTTTCATTACGAGATAGTTTGATAAATCTTCACAGGAGGGAGTCGCAGATGACTATGCAGGATATTTCTTGCACAGGTGCACCCTCGCGCCAACGGATGGAATGGCACGATATAAACTGGGCCAAATGCCATCGGGAAGTGAGAAGACTCCAGACGCGTATCGTAAAGGCAACAAAGGAAGGCAGGTATGGCAAAGTAAGAAGCCTGCAACACCTGTTGACCCACTCGTTTAGCGGTAAAGCATTGGCCGTGAGACGAGTTACCGAAAATCAGGGCAAGAATACGCCCGGTGTGGATCGAAAATTATGGACCACTCCTGAAGCTAAGTCTCATGCGATCCAGTCACTTAAGCAACGCGGTTACCAGCCACAACCCCTGAAAAGAGTTTACATACCCAAGGCTAACGGAAAAACCAGACCATTAGGAATCCCGACGCTGAAAGACAGGGCTATGCAGGCCCTTTACATGTTCGCTCTCCTTCCGACAGCCGAGACGACAGCAGCTCGAAGATCCTACGGCTTTCGACCTGACAGATCTACCGCTGACGCCATAGAACAGTGTTTTGTTGTTTTTGCGAGAAAAGGTGGTGCTGAATGGATCATGGAAGGGGACATAAAAGGTTGTTTTGATAACATTAGCCATGAATGGTTGCTGGATAACGTTTTAATGGATCGCAAGATCCTGCATAAATGGTTAAAAGCCGGATACGTAGCAAATCGACAACTATTTCCAACGGAAGCAGGAACCCCACAAGGTGGGATAATATCTCCAGTCTTAGCAAACATTACTCTGGACGGCCTAGAGCCTCTGTTACAAACCCACTTCGGAAGGAAATTCCGTTTTCGGGGGCGAACATGCAGTCATAAAGTCAATTTCGTGCGTTACGCAGATGACTTTATAATTACCGGAAGCTCAAAAGAACAACTGGAGCAAGATGTTAAGCCGCTGATAGAGGAATTCATGAAGGAAAGAGGACTTACTCTCTCTCCTGAGAAGACCAAAATCACGCACCTTGATGGAGGATTCGACTTCCTGGGTCAGAATATACGCAAGTACAAGGGGAAATTACTAATCAAACCTTCGAAAACGAATATTAAGGCATTTTTGGAAAAAGTACGTTCGATTATCAGAAGTGGCAAGGCCATACCTCAGATAAAACTGATAAAAATGCTTAATCCAGTAATTAGCGGTTGGGCGAACTACCATCAACACGTCGTATCGAAGAAGGTGTTCGCCTCAGTTGACCACGAAATATGGAAAGCATTATGGCAATGGTCCCTGCGCCGTCATCCGAACAAGGGTAAAGGGTGGGTAAGAATGCGTTATTTTCATCGAACTCAGACCCGAAGCTGGATATTCGCAGTTGAAACCAGTGAGCGGGGAGCCAACGGGAAAAGACTGCTGAAATCCCTTCGACTCGCGTCAGATACACGGATAGTAAGATACAAAGCCATCAAGATGGATGCGAATCCTTTTGACCCTGAATGGGAAACATACTTTGAGGCTCGCATAAGCAGCAAAATGCAAAACTCCCTGAAAGGTAGAAAGAAGCTCTATAACCTGTGGGTAAACCAGAAGGGAAGGTGCGCAGTCTGCCATCAGTTAATCACATCGGAAAGTAGGTGGCATGTCCATCATATGATCCGACGGACGGATGGGGGAAGCAACGAAAATAGTAACCTCCTGATGGTACACCCTACCTGCCATAATCAAATCCATGCCCGTAATCTTCGAGTATTGAAGCCGGTTCACTACAACGAGCTTTGAAAGGCTTGAGCCGTATGAATCGAAAGGTTCACGTACGGTTCTTAGGGGGCGGTGGCACAGTAATGTGCTACTGCTACCCGATCACCTGCCCGCAGATCTGCGGGCAGTCTGCGATCTCAGCACGCTGAAACTGGAATCAGGCTCGTTCGTTGAAGATGATCTCCGCCAGTATTTCAGCGACGTCCTCTATAGCCTGAAAACCACGGCCGGCGACGGATATATTCATGTTCTGGTCGAACACCAGTCAACGCCGGACAAACATATGGCTTTCCGCCTGATACGGTATGCGGTGGCCGCCATGCAGCGTCACCTGGAGGCAGGACATAAAAAGTTGCCACTGGTGATACCGGTGCTGTTCTATACGGGTAAGCGCAGCCCGTATCCGTACTCTACCCGCTGGCTGGATGAGTTTGACGATCCGGCGCTGGCAGGCAAACTCTACAGCGGCGCTTTCCCGCTGGTAGACGTTACGGTTATTCCGGATGATGAAATCGCTGGCCATCGCAGCATGGCCGCCCTGACTTTACTGCAAAAGCATATTCACCAGCGGGACCTGGCAGAACTGGTTGACCGGCTGGCGCCCATCTTGCTGGCGGGATACTTGTCTTCATCGCAGGTGATATCGCTGGTACACTATATAGTACAGGCAGGCGAAACATCCGACGCCGAAGCCTTTGTACGCGAACTGGCACAGCGTGTGCCGCAACACGGAGACGCACTTATGACCATCGCACAGCAGCTTGAACAGAAGGGCATCGAGAAGGGGATTCAGCTCGGTGAACAACGTGGTATTGAAAAAGGCCGTTCAGAAGGGGAGCGCGAAGCGACTCTGAAAATAGCCCGTACCATGCTCCAGAACGGCATTGACCGCAATACCGTCATGAAAATGACCGGTCTGACTGAAGACGACCTGGCGCAGATCCGCCACTAATCCCCCTTTCCTGGCTCTCCCTGCCCGGCCATCAGCGAATACTGGTGGGGCAGGGAAGCACCAGACTCTGGCTCTGCCTGCCAGCCACAGCGTTCAAACAGCTTCATCACCCCCGCTACGTTTCCCGTCAGACGCGCTGTCAGCGGATTTATCTGTTGGCCGCTGTCGTCAAAAGCGACATCGAGGCTGGACCGTGAGAGATAAATGCCGTTCACGCCCGCACTGAGCGCCACAGCATTCCGGCCGGACCATTCCCGATCGCTAAGCAGACGGTAGTTCCAGTGCATATCTTTGGCTGTTTCCAGCGCATAGGTCAGCCGGAACAAATCGTTCTGTTCAGTCAACTCGCCAGTGCAGGAACGCCAGAGGTAATTCAGCTTGCTGGCCAGCTTCGCGCTGACGCCCAGCTGACGTCCCTGTTTCAGAAGCCACTCGATATCGGGGGCAACATCACGCGAAAAACGCCGTTGCTTTAGCGCGGTCGCCAGCCATCGGGTGAGAAAGAGATTTTCCTGTGCCGGTGACAGCACATCACCGTTCTGTCTGGCCAGCGCAAGCGCCACTAGGGCGCACCATGCCAGATGGCCTGATTTTTCTGTCAGCGTCACTGCTTCTCCCGTGAGTCAATAAACTGATGTAATTCATCGAGCATAATCAGCACACGTCGGCCAGTCTTACGGGGAAACATCCTCCGCATCTCACGCGTCAGCTGCTTCTTCTCCCATCCGTAAGGGAAAATAATGCTGTATTCACTCCTGTCAGGGAGGATATCAGGGCCCGCGACGATGCGCGCCACCTCCTTATTCAGGCGCTCTCCTCGCCAGCCATAAGCCGCCAGTCGCTTACGGATACGTGCAACGGGAAAACGTTTATCGGAGTGACGGGGGAAGAGTAACGTCCCGTCCTCATTTCGTTTGATACCAAACATATCCAGAGACTGTTCGATCACCACTGTTCGCGCGGGGAAATGCTCACGCATAGTTTTCATCATATTTTCCATTCCAGACTCCTGAATTAATACCTGCAGCTGTCTGACCAGCCAGAGAGCTGCGTTATGCTGGCTTACTCCCTGCGTCATCATTCATTTCACACTGGATCTCATGCCAGTATCCGGCAATATTGTTTACCACCTGTGCCGTCATAACCGCGTCAGTGACAGCGGAATGAGCCTCCCCGATCCAGCTCAGGCCAGCCTGACTGACAGCACCGGAAAGCGATATGGTACCGTAACGATTGGAGGGTCCGTAATAACCCGCAGCGAGCCTCATGCCGCAGTACACCGTCAGAGAGTCCAGCCAGCTGGCAGGGTCGTTATGCGCTGCCGCTGTCTGCTTCAGAATGCGCGTATCAAACTCAGCATTGAAAATAACCAGCGGGCGCCGGCCGATATGGTGGTGCAGCTGCTGCGCAATATCGGGCCACGATGGCGCACTGACCAGATCATCGTCACTGATACCGTGTACTGCAGCTGCTGCCGGATCGATTCCGACAGTGGGTTTCAGGCGGGTCTCAAATATCCTCTCACCGCGGGCATTAACCAGACCGATTTCCAGCGCCTGCGCGCCGGCATCAAGTCCGGTCGTTTCGGTATCGAGGAAGACGGGGTCCAGCGCTAACCAGGTATGTGCCAGCATGGCGAACCTGCCACGCTCACTCTTCATCCGGGCCTGCAGGCCCAGACGTGCGCTGGCCTGCCGCTGTTTTTCTGTCTGTGGGCGTTTCGCCCGCATCGGGACGCAGTCAGCCAGCCGCCATACGCCGTATTTCCCGCCGTAAGGACTTTTGTACATTCTGACCGGTTCCGCACCGGGGGCTGGCTTCATCCTGAACTCATCCCGAAGTCGCCCTTTGGTGTAGCATTTATCCTCCGCCCGGGGCGCTTCATCACAGGCGTCTGAATTGTCATCATCACGCATTCTGGCCACCGGTCTGTTTATTGCCCGAAAGCGCCGCCATCAGTGACTGGTTCTGACGCTTCAGGGCTTCAGCCTCACCACGCAGTGCCGCGACCGTTTCTTTCTCATACATAACATCCAGCAGGGCATCATCACGCTGTTTTTCCAGGCGGGCACAACGGTCTGTGTGACTGTTAAGTTCCTGACCCATTCTCAGTTGCTGTTCCATAAACGCTTTTTCCTGCGATTCCAGCCTGGCGGTGAGACTGCTGACTCTGTCACGTTCAAGCGCAAGCTCACCGGCGCGCGCCTGTGCATCAGCGACGGCCTGCTCGAGGCGTTGCTGCAGCGTTTCGCGGGTGGCCTGATGCTGCTGACGTTCTGAGGCCAGCGCATTTTCCTGCGATTCCAGGCGGGTAAGGAGAGTACTGACCTTATCGCGTTCAGACTTCAGTTCTTCTGCGCGCGCATTCGCTTCGGCAGAAATTTGCTCCAGTTGTTTCTGCAGGTCTTCCCGCGTGTTTTTGTGCCGGGCCTGCTCCGCATTAAGCGCATCCTGCAGCACTGTCTTCTGCTCCTGATGCCGTTCCTTCCGCTGACGGGCATTCTCTTCAGCAGCGGCCAGACGCTCTTTCAGCTGGGCCATCTCCACATCCTGCTGCTGACGCTGTGAACGTTCTGATTCCAGCGCCAGTGTCAGCCGGTCATATCCGTCCTGCAGTTCATCCAGTTTTTCTTCCAGGTCGTCGACTGTCTGCGCGGCGTCGGCCAGCTCCCGCTCAGCCTGTGCAGTCTGTTCCCCGGCGGCACGTGTGACTTCCGCAACCCGGCGTTCTGCAGCCCGGACAGCCTTGTCATTCAGTTCGGTCGCCAACTGGGTGATGCGCCCGGATAGCGCGGCTGAGACAGCCTTCACTTCTTCAGCCACTTCCACGGGCAGCTCGGCAACGGGTTCAGTGACGACCGTGCTCTGTGACGCCTGGTATTCGTCCCATATCTGGCGGAGACGTGTCGGATTGCCGCCACCCACCTGGTTACGCAGTGCGAACCCGGTGATATTCCGTCCTTCAGCCTGCAGGGCCAGCCCTGCTTCAATAATTTGTTCTGGTTCGTATGTCGCCGGACGCATCTGTCAGTCTCCGCATAAAGGGGTATGCTTACATTATACACAAACAAACTAACAAATAAACTAACTAACAAACAAATTAAAGACGTGACAGGGTAGCGAAAAGGACACCAGGACAGCGCACCGCCGGTAGAATTGCCGGCATAGCATGTCCGGAGCCCGGGCGGGATGCACCACAGGTACGATGCACGCCACTCCCCTTGCCGGGTACTGATGTTAATGCTAATGTACGCATACGTTAGCATTAACCGGAGACAGACATGCCGAAGGATGAATCAGTCGTCGAACGGGCCAGGGAATACTTTTTCCGGCACCACCGGTATACAGAGGGGTCAGTTTGGATATCGAAAATTATTGTACGTTAAGGCTGTTTTTTGACCTTCCGACTTTAGCTGGTCTCAACCGACGAAACTTACCGGAAGCCGGTATCCGGTTGCTTTTCCAGATATAATCACCTGTCAGATTGATGTGCTCCCAGCCTAACGGCGACAAATGCGACAGCAGTTGTTCGTTGATCTTTAGTCCTTTACGCTTCAGGGCATCGATCGCCCTTTCCATATACACAGTATTCCACAGCGAGATCGCAGCCGTCAGAAGCGTCAGTCCACTGGCGCGATAGCTCTGATTTTCAGGCTTTCTGTCCCTGATTTCTCCCAGCCGGTGCATAAATACCGCCCGCGCCAGTGCGTTACGTGCCTCACCTTTATTCAGCCCCGCCTGTACTCGCCGACGCAATGCAGGATCGCGGAACCAGTCAAGCATAAATAGCGTTCGCTCAATGCGCCCAATTTCTCTCAGTGCTTTGGCAAGTCCGTTTTGCTTGGGGTAGCTCGCTAGTTTTTTCAGCATCAGAGATGCTGTCACGGTTCCCTGCTTTATCGAGGTCGCCAGACGCAGTACTTCACGCCAGTGAATTTCGATCTCTTTCAGATTCAGGCTGGTCGTTGATATCAGTGACTGAAGCGCCGGGTACTGGTCCGCTTTCCCTTTGATAAACAGCTTTTTGTCGTGGAGATCCCTGATTCGCGGACAGAACGCAAACCCCAGCAGATGCATCAGGGCAAAGACATGATCGGTGAAACCTGCGGTATCGGTGTAATGCTCTCTGATTTCCAGGTCGCTTTCGTGGTATAGCAGGCCATCGAGAACATGGGTTGAATCCCTGACCCGACTGATTATGCAGGTGTAAAACGGGCTGTATTGATCCGAAATATGGGTGTAAAACTGACGTCCAGGCTCCTGCCCGTATTTCGGGTTAACCTGCCCTGCGTAGCGGCCAGAGCTGCCTGTTCTGAAATTTTGTCCGTCTGATGATGACGTTGTCCCGTCTCCCCAGAATGCCGCCAGTGGTCTTTTCCCCTGCGCGTTTACCAGCTCTGCGAGGGCGGCTGAATAGGTTTCGTCGCGGATGTACCATGCCTGGATATCTTCCAGTGATGATTTGGTGCTTCCGGGACAGGCTTCCGCCATTTTGGTCAGACCAAGATTGATGCCATCCGCAAGGATGGTGGTGAGGAGCAGGCGGGTATCGGGACGGGTAATGTCGTTTTTTATATGCGAAAAATGTCGGGTAAACGTCGTCCAGCTGTTTACCTCATCGAGAATTTCCGTGATTTTAGGGCGCGGTAGCATGCTGTAAACCAGCTCTGCCAGCGGTGAAACCTGCACCGGGACGCAGTTATCCAGCGGAGAGACTTTTACTCCCCTGTCAGATATTTCCACATCGGGCAGTTCACCAAGGGCTGCCATGGCATTGACCTCTTCAAGTCTGGACTGAAGCAGAGTCATACGGCTGGTAATGTACTCATGATTATCAGCTGATACGGGCAGGGGCAGCGCCGGTGTGAGTTTGTCAAAGTCCTTTTCGGGAATGAGGTAATCATCAAAGTTTTTGTAGCGGCGTGAGCCTTTAACCCAGATGTCTCCGGAGCGCAATGCCCCCTTAAGCTCGCTGAGCGCACAAAATTCATAGTACTGCCGGTGGCACTGTTGCAAAGTTAGCGATGAGGCAGCCTTTTGTCTTATTCAAAGGCCTTACATTTCAAAAACTCTGCTTACCAGGCGCATTTCGCCCAGGGGATCACCATAATAAAATGCTGAGGCCTGGCCTTTGCGTAGTGCACGCATCACCTCAATACCTTTGATGGTGGCGTAAGCCGTCTTCATGGATTTAAATCCCAGCGTGGCGCCGATTATCCGTTTCAGTTTGCCATGATCGCATTCAATCACGTTGTTCCGGTACTTAATCTGTCGGTGTTCAACGTCAGACGGGCACCGGCCTTCGCGTTTGAGCAGAGCAAGCGCGCGACCATAGGCGGGCGCTTTATCCGTGTTGATGAATCGCGGGATCTGCCACTTCTTCACGTTGTTGAGGATTTTACCCAGAAACCGGTATGCAGCTTTGCTGTTACGACGGGAGGAGAGATAAAAATCGACAGTGCGGCCCCGGCTGTCGACGGCCCGGTACAGATACGCCCAGCGGCCATTGACCTTCACGTAGGTTTCATCCATGTGCCACGGGCAAAGATCGGAAGGGTTACGCCAGTACCAGCGCAGCCGTTTTTCCATTTCAGGCGCATAACGCTGAACCCAGCGGTAAATCGTGGAGTGATCGACATTCACTCCGCGTTCAGCCAGCATCTCCTGCAGCTCACGGTAACTGATGCCGTATTTGCAGTACCAGCGTACGGCCCACAGAATGATGTCACGCTGAAAATGCCGGCCTTTGAATGGGTTCATGTGCAGCTCCATCAGCAAAAGGGGATGATAAGTTTATCACCACCGACTATTTGCAACAGTGCCCTCTGATGTTACATTGCACAAGATAAAAATATATCATCATGAACAATAAAACTGTCTGCTTACATAAACAGTAATACAAGGGGTGTTATGAGCCATATTCAACGGGAAACGTCTTGCTCGAGGCCGCGATTAAATTCCAACATGGATGCTGATTTATATGGGTATAAATGGGCTCGCGATAATGTCGGGCAATCAGGTGCGACAATCTATCGATTGTATGGGAAGCCCGATGCGCCAGAGTTGTTTCTGAAACATGGCAAAGGTAGCGTTGCCAATGATGTTACAGATGAGATGGTCAGACTAAACTGGCTGACGGAATTTATGCCTCTTCCGACCATCAAGCATTTTATCCGTACTCCTGATGATGCATGGTTACTCACCACTGCGATCCCCGGGAAAACAGCATTCCAGGTATTAGAAGAATATCCTGATTCAGGTGAAAATATTGTTGATGCGCTGGCAGTGTTCCTGCGCCGGTTGCATTCGATTCCTGTTTGTAATTGTCCTTTTAACAGCGATCGCGTATTTCGTCTCGCTCAGGCGCAATCACGAATGAATAACGGTTTGGTTGATGCGAGTGATTTTGATGACGAGCGTAATGGCTGGCCTGTTGAACAAGTCTGGAAAGAAATGCATAAGCTTTTGCCATTCTCACCGGATTCAGTCGTCACTCATGGTGATTTCTCACTTGATAACCTTATTTTTGACGAGGGGAAATTAATAGGTTGTATTGATGTTGGACGAGTCGGAATCGCAGACCGATACCAGGATCTTGCCATCCTATGGAACTGCCTCGGTGAGTTTTCTCCTTCATTACAGAAACGGCTTTTTCAAAAATATGGTATTGATAATCCTGATATGAATAAATTGCAGTTTCATTTGATGCTCGATGAGTTTTTCTAATCAGAATTGGTTAATTGGTTGTAACACTGGCAGAGCATTACGCTGACTTGACGGGACGGCGCTTCCCTACCCTCATGGCCGCCTCCCAGGAATCGACCCAGGTGCTTATCGTGGACATAATCCTTTACTCATAAATTGGCACTGTTGCAAAGTTAGCGATGAGGCAGCCTTTTGTCTTATTCAAAGGCCTTACATTTCAAAAACTCTGCTTACCAGGCGCATTTCGCCCAGGGGATCACCATAATAAAATGCTGAGGCCTGGCCTTTGCGTAGTGCACGCATCACCTCAATACCTTTGATGGTGGCGTAAGCCGTCTTCATGGATTTAAATCCCAGCGTGGCGCCGATTATCCGTTTCAGTTTGCCATGATCGCATTCAATCACGTTGTTCCGGTACTTAATCTGTCGGTGTTCAACGTCAGACGGGCACCGGCCTTCGCGTTTGAGCAGAGCAAGCGCGCGACCATAGGCGGGCGCTTTATCCGTGTTGATGAATCGCGGGATCTGCCACTTCTTCACGTTGTTGAGGATTTTACCCAGAAACCGGTATGCAGCTTTGCTGTTACGACGGGAGGAGAGATAAAAATCGACAGTGCGGCCCCGGCTGTCGACGGCCCGGTACAGATACGCCCAGCGGCCATTGACCTTCACGTAGGTTTCATCCATGTGCCACGGGCAAAGATCGGAAGGGTTACGCCAGTACCAGCGCAGCCGTTTTTCCATTTCAGGCGCATAACGCTGAACCCAGCGGTAAATCGTGGAGTGATCGACATTCACTCCGCGTTCAGCCAGCATCTCCTGCAGCTCACGGTAACTGATGCCGTATTTGCAGTACCAGCGTACGGCCCACAGAATGATGTCACGCTGAAAATGCCGGCCTTTGAATGGGTTCATGTGCAGCTCCATCAGCAAAAGGGGATGATAAGTTTATCACCACCGACTATTTGCAACAGTGCCCTTTCCGCAACCGGCCGTTCGATGCGGCACCGATGGCCTTCGCGCAGGGGTAGTGAATCCGCCAGGATTGACTTGCGCTGCCCTACCTCTCACTAGTGAGGGGCGGCAGCGCATCAAGCGGTGAGCGCACTCCGGCACCGCCAACTTTCAGCACATGCGTGTAAATCATCGTCGTAGAGACGTCGGAATGGCCGAGCAGATCCTGCACGGTTCGAATGTCGTAACCGCTGCGGAGCAAGGCCGTCGCGAACGAGTGGCGGAGGGTGTGCGGTGTGGCGGGCTTCGTGATGCCTGCTTGTTCTACGGCACGTTTGAAGGCGCGCTGAAAGGTCTGGTCATACATGTGATGGCGACGCACGACACCGCTCCGTGGATCGGTCGAATGCGTGTGCTGCGCAAAAACCCAGAACCACGGCCAGGAATGCCCGGCGCGCGGATACTTCCGCTCAAGGGCGTCGGGAAGCGCAACGCCGCTGCGGCCCTCGGCCTGGTCCTTCAGCCACCATGCCCGTGCACGCGACAGCTGCTCGCGCAGGCTGGGTGCCAAGCTCTCGGGTAACATCAAGGCCCGATCCTTGGAGCCCTTGCCCTCCCGCACGATGATCGTGCCGTGATCGAAATCCAGATCCTTGACCCGCAGTTGCAAACCCTCACTGATCCGCATGCCCGTTCCATACAGAAGCTGGGCGAACAAACGATGCTCGCCTTCCAGAAAACCGAGGATGCGAACCACTTCATCCGGGGTCAGCACCACCGGCAAGCGCCGCGACGGCCGAGGTCTTCCGATCTCCTGAAGCCAGGGCAGATCCGTGCACAGCACCTTGCCGTAGAAGAACAGCAAGGCCGCCAATGCCTGACGATGCGTGGAGACCGAAACCTTGCGCTCGTTCGCCAGCCAGGACAGAAATGCCTCGACTTCGCTGCTGCCCAAGGTTGCCGGGTGACGCACACCGTGGAAACGGATGAAGGCACGAACCCAGTGGACATAAGCCTGTTCGGTTCGTAAGCTGTAATGCAAGTAGCGTATGCGCTCACGCAACTGGTCCAGAACCTTGACCGAACGCAGCGGTGGTAACGGCGCAGTGGCGGTTTTCATGGCTTGTTATGACTGTTTTTTTGTACAGTCTATGCCTCGGGCATCCAAGCAGCAAGCGCGTTACGCCGTGGGTCGATGTTTGATGTTATGGAGCAGCAACGATGTTACGCAGCAGGGCAGTCGCCCTAAAACAAAGTTAGATGCACTAAGCACATAATTGCTCACAGCCAAACTATCAGGTCAAGTCTGCTTTTATTATTTTTAAGCGTGCATAATAAGCCCTACACAAATTGGGAGTTAGACATCATGAGCAACGCAAAAACAAAGTTAGGCATCACAAAGTACAGCATCGTGACCAACAGCAACGATTCCGTCACACTGCGCCTCATGACTGAGCATGACCTTGCGATGCTCTATGAGTGGCTAAATCGATCTCATATCGTCGAGTGGTGGGGCGGAGAAGAAGCACGCCCGACACTTGCTGACGTACAGGAACAGTACTTGCCAAGCGTTTTAGCGCAAGAGTCCGTCACTCCATACATTGCAATGCTGAATGGAGAGCCGATTGGGTATGCCCAGTCGTACGTTGCTCTTGGAAGCGGGGACGGACGGTGGGAAGAAGAAACCGATCCAGGAGTACGCGGAATAGACCAGTTACTGGCGAATGCATCACAACTGGGCAAAGGCTTGGGAACCAAGCTGGTTCGAGCTCTGGTTGAGTTGCTGTTCAATGATCCCGAGGTCACCAAGATCCAAACGGACCCGTCGCCGAGCAACTTGCGAGCGATCCGATGCTACGAGAAAGCGGGGTTTGAGAGGCAAGGTACCGTAACCACCCCATATGGTCCAGCCGTGTACATGGTTCAAACACGCCAGGCATTCGAGCGAACACGCAGTGATGCCTAACCCTTCCATCGAGGGGGACGTCCAAGGGCTGGCGCCCTTGGCCGCCCCTCATGTCAAACGTTATGCAGCCAAATCCCAACAATTAAGGGTCTTAAAATGGTAAAAGATTGGATTCCCATCTCTCATGATAATTACAAGCAGGTGCAAGGACCGTTCTATCATGGAACCAAAGCCAATTTGGCGATTGGTGACTTGCTAACCACAGGGTTCATCTCTCATTTCGAGGACGGTCGTATTCTTAAGCACATCTACTTTTCAGCCTTGATGGAGCCAGCAGTTTGGGGAGCTGAACTTGCTATGTCACTGTCTGGCCTCGAGGGTCGCGGCTACATATACATAGTTGAGCCAACAGGACCGTTCGAAGACGATCCGAATCTTACGAACAAAAGATTTCCCGGTAATCCAACACAGTCCTATAGAACCTGCGAACCCTTGAGAATTGTTGGCGTTGTTGAAGACTGGGAGGGGCATCCTGTTGAATTAATAAGGGGAATGTTGGATTCGTTGGAGGACTTAAAGCGCCGTGGTTTACACGTCATTGAAGACTAGTCCTTTGCATAACAAAGCCATCAAACCGGACGCCAGAGATTCCGCGCCTGTTGCGCATGGCTTCGCCATTTTATGCGCAATAGGCGCGCCACCCTGTCGCCGTTTATGGCGGCGTTAACCCAAAGGAGTATCGTGAAAATATCACTAATGGCTGCAAAAGCAAGAAATGGGGTTATTGGCTGCGGCTCGGATATCCCGTGGAACGCTAAAGGTGAGCAGCTGCTTTTTAAAGCAATAACTTACAATCAATGGCTCTTAGTCGGCCGTAAAACATTTGAGGCAATGGGGGCTCTCCCAAATAGAAAGTATGCAGTTGTCAGCCGCTCAGGATCGGTAGCTACTAACGATGATGTGGTTGTGTTTCCATCTATAGAAGCAGCAATGAGGGAGCTAAAGACTCTTACGAACCATGTTGTTGTTTCTGGTGGTGGAGAGATCTACAAGAGTCTGATCGCCCATGCCGACACGCTACATATCTCGACAATAGATTCCGAGCCAGAGGGCAATGTTTTCTTTCCGGAAATCCCCAAAGAGTTCAATGTGGTGTTCGAGCAGGAATTTCATTCAAATATAAATTATCGCTATCAAATCTGGCAAAGGGGTTAACCATCCAAGCCATCGGACACATTTTGCTTCGCTGCGCTCAAAACGCAAAATGTGCCGCTGCTTAGCGGCGTTAGATGCACTAAGCACATAATTGCTCACAGCCAAACTATCAGGTCAAGTCTGCTTTTATTATTTTTAAGCGTGCATAATAAGCCCTACACAAATTGGGAGTTAGACATCATGAGCAACGCAGTGCCCGCCGAGATTTCGGTACAGCTATCACAGGCACTCAACGTCATCGAGCATCATCTGGGATCGACGTTGCTGGCCGTGCATTTGTACGGCTCTGCACTCGACGGTGGCCTGAAGCCATGCAGTGATATTGATTTGCTGGTTACTGTGACTGCACAGCTCGATGAGACTGTGCGGCAGGCTCTGTTCGTAGATTTCCTGGAAGTTTCCGCTTCTCCCGGCCAAAGTGAAGCTCTCCGTGCCTTGGAAGTTACCATCGTCGTGTACGGCGATGTTGTTCCTTGGCGTTATCCAGCCAGACGGGAACTGCAATTCGGGGAGTGGCAGCGCAAGGACATTCTTGCGGGCATCTTCGAGCCCGCGACAACCGATGTTGATCTGGCTATTCTGCTAACTAAAGCAAGGCAACACAGCCTTGCCTTGGCAGGTTCGGCCGCGGAAGATTTCTTCAACTCAGTCCCGGAAAGCGATCTATTCAAAGCACTGGCCGACACCTTGAAACTATGGAACTCACAACCGGATTGGGCAGGCGACGAGCGGAATGTAGTGCTTACTTTGTCTCGCATTTGGTACAGCGCAGCAACCGGCAAGATCGCGCCGAAGGATGTAGCTGCCAACTGGGTAATGGAACGCCTGCCCGTCCAACATCAGCCCGTGCTGCTTGAAGCCCAGCAGGCTTACCTTGGACAAGGGATGGATTGCTTGGCCTCACGCGCTGATCAGTTGACTGCGTTCATTTACTTTGTGAAGCACGAAGCCGCCAGTCTGCTCGGCTCCACGCCAATGATGTCTAACAGTTCATTCAAGCCGACGCCGCTTCGCGGCGCAGCTTAATTCAGGCGTTAGATGCACTAAGCACATAATTGCTCACAGCCAAACTATCAGGTCAAGTCTGCTTTTATTATTTTTAAGCGTGCATAATAAGCCCTACACAAATTGGGAGATATATCATGAAAGGCTGGCTTTTTCTTGTTATCGCAATAGTTGGCGAAGTAATCGCAACATCCGCATTAAAATCTAGCGAGGGCTTTACTAAGCTTGCCCCTTCCGCCGTTGTCATAATCGGTTATGGCATCGCATTTTATTTTCTTTCTCTGGTTCTGAAATCCATCCCTGTCGGTGTTGCTTATGCAGTCTGGTCGGGACTCGGCGTCGTCATAATTACAGCCATTGCCTGGTTGCTTCATGGGCAAAAGCTTGATGCGTGGGGCTTTGTAGGTATGGGGCTCATAATTGCTGCCTTTTTGCTCGCCCGATCCCCATCGTGGAAGTCGCTGCGGAGGCCGACGCCATGGTGACGGTGTTCGGCATTCTGAATCTCACCGAGGACTCCTTCTTCGATGAGAGCCGGCGGCTAGACCCCGCCGGCGCTGTCACCGCGGCGATCGAAATGCTGCGAGTCGGATCAGACGTCGTGGATGTCGGACCGGCCGCCAGCCATCCGGACGCGAGGCCTGTATCGCCGGCCGATGAGATCAGACGTATTGCGCCGCTCTTAGACGCCCTGTCCGATCAGATGCACCGTGTTTCAATCGACAGCTTCCAACCGGAAACCCAGCGCTATGCGCTCAAGCGCGGCGTGGGCTACCTGAACGATATCCAAGGATTTCCTGACCCTGCGCTCTATCCCGATATTGCTGAGGCGGACTGCAGGCTGGTGGTTATGCACTCAGCGCAGCGGGATGGCATCGCCACCCGCACCGGTCACCTTCGACCCGAAGACGCGCTCGACGAGATTGTGCGGTTCTTCGAGGCGCGGGTTTCCGCCTTGCGACGGAGCGGGGTCGCTGCCGACCGGCTCATCCTCGATCCGGGGATGGGATTTTTCTTGAGCCCCGCACCGGAAACATCGCTGCACGTGCTGTCGAACCTTCAAAAGCTGAAGTCGGCGTTGGGGCTTCCGCTATTGGTCTCGGTGTCGCGGAAATCCTTCTTGGGCGCCACCGTTGGCCTTCCTGTAAAGGATCTGGGTCCAGCGAGCCTTGCGGCGGAACTTCACGCGATCGGCAATGGCGCTGACTACGTCCGCACCCACGCGCCTGGAGATCTGCGAAGCGCAATCACCTTCTCGGAAACCCTCGCGAAATTTCGCAGTCGCGACGCCAGAGACCGAGGGTTAGATCATGCCTAGCATTCACCTTCCGGCCGCCCGCTAAATATCTCCTTTTGGGTTGTTAATAAAACATCCAATAAGTTGACTGTGCGTGAAAAAGAAAGTTTTGTGTGATGGCGTTGAAGATCGCACCGTTAAGCTCTTATGTGGGATGGTGCAGAGCTCGACGACTACCGATAAAACGCAACCGCCGCAAACAGACAAGAAAAAGCCCCAACTGATAACAGTTGGGGCTTCAGTATTGTGATTGGTGGAGCAATAGCACCCTGAACCCAAAACCTTCTCGCTCAACCGGTAGTGGCTGATAACAACTCGTGAGGGCTATTGCGGGTTAAGCATTTAGCGATGTCTAGGGCCAGACTGGACGTCTGAACGCAAGCCGCTGATACTGTACATAACCACAGTATCAGCGGAGGATACCCATGTCGCTGGCAAGGAACGCCACGGCGAGTCAATCGCCCACTCAAACAAACGGTTACGAACGCCACCAACCCGACCAGACGCTGCTCTACCAGCTGGTTGAGCAGCACTACCCAGCCTTCAAAGCCTCACTCGAAGCCCAAGGTCAACACCTGCCTCGCTACATCCAACAAGAATTCAACGACCTCCTCCAATGTGGCCGTCTGGAGTATGGTTTCATGCGGGTTCGCTGCGAGGATTGTCATCACGAGCGTCTGGTCGCCTTCAGCTGTAAACGACGCGGCTTTTGCCCTAGCTGCGGTGCCCGCCGGATGGCCGAGAGTGCGGCGCTGCTGATAGACGAAGTCTTCCCCAAGGAGCCCATTCGCCAGTGGGTGCTCAGCTTTCCTTTCCAGCTACGCTTTTTGCTGGCTCGCCATCCCCAGCTGATGGGCCAGGTCTTGAGTATCGTCTATCGTACACTCTCAACTCATCTGATCAAAAAAGCCGGTTACACCAAAGCCTCTGCACAAACTGGCTCAGTGACTCTTATCCAACGCTTTGGCTCCGCGCTAAATCTCAATGTCCACTACCACATGCTGTTTCTCGATGGTGTCTATGCCGAAGATGACTATGGCAAGCAACGCTTCCATCGTGTCAAGGCACCCACTTACGATGAGCTGAATACGCTCGCTCACACCCTCAGCCATCGCATCGCTCGCTGCATGGAAAAGCGTGGGATTTTGGAGCGTGATGCCGAGAATACGTGGTTGACACTGGAAGAGGGCGAAGACGATACGCTGACTCAATTACATGGTGCTTCGGTTACGTATCGCATTGCCGTCGGCCCCCAGCAAGGGCGCAAAGTCTTCACCCTGCAAACCTTGCCAGGGCGTGAGGATAAAGCCGACTCAAGCAGTCGAGTAGCCAACCATGCTGGTTTCTCGCTACACGCCGGTGTGATGGCCGAAGCGCATCAGCGGGATAAGCTTGAGCGCTTGTGTCGCTACATTAGTCGGCCAGCGGTTTCAGAAAAACGTCTGGCATTAACCGCCAATGGGCAGGTGCGTTACGAGCTCAAAACTCCGTACCGCAATGGCACCACCCATGTGATCTTCGAGCCGCTGGACTTCATCGCCAAACTCGCTGCGTTGGTACCTAAGCCGCGAGTCAACCTCACACGCTTCCACGGCGTCTTTGCACCGAACAGCAAACACCGAGTTCAAGTAACACCCGCCAAGCGGGGCAAGAAGCCCGACAAATCGGAAGGTCTCGATACTAACTGGCGTGACAAGAGTCCTGCAGAGCGCCACCGCGCCATGACCTGGATGCAACGCCTCAAGCGAGTCTTCAATATTGATATTGAAGTCTGCGAACACTGCGGCGGTCACGTCAAAGTGATTGCCAGCATCGAAGATCCGAAGGTCATTGAGCAGATTCTCAAGCATCTGAAACAGAAAACAGCCAAGGCGAATGCCGCCAAGCAGCGTGAGCTGCCACCAGAACGAGCGCCGCCACTGACTCCCAGCCTGTTCGATCCATCACAGAGTCGTCTCTTTGACTGACGACCCCAAATCCAACACTGCTCAACACTGCCAACTTTTAAACGGGGCGGTGGGGCAGTTTGTATCTCTCGAGCTATCAGGCTAGAGATTTTACCGCCAAATCGAACCTTATTAGAGCGGTTTAGGCTGGACCGGCAGTTAAAATTGGGGCTTGAGCGGTAAACGAGTGAGGGAATTTCAGGTAAGATACTTCGGATGAGGAGCAAAAAGGTGGTTTATACTTCCTATACCCCAGATTGAGATGTTAAGTGTGGTTGCTATTTATTAACACTGCGAACTGGATAAGTCTCAAATAATATTTTTTAAATTAAATCTAACGTTGGTGGGGATATAAGCGCAACGGTAGAGGAAAGTAGGGAGGGTAATATTCCGAGAAAATTAAGTGTAGCTGGATAATATAGGTCATACCATTCATTTTGGTCTACGATTATTAGTCTTTGTGATAAATAATGAGAGGTAATTGAATGGCTGGCTTAAACAAGGAAAAAAAGACCATCAATAAAACCAATTCTGCGCGTTTTCCGGCGCCGCCTTTTCAACAGCAGCAGCAGCCCTTTCCCGGGCTGGCGGGGAAAATGCAACCGCGCCCCGATCATGGAGAAGACAGCTATCAGGGAAGCGGTCGCCTGAATGGGCGCAAGGTATTAATTACCGGTGGGGATTCAGGGATTGGTCGTGCTGTTGCTATTGCCTATGCTCGTGAAGGCGCTGATGTTGCGATTAACTATTTACCTGAAGAAGAAGACGATGCGCGTGAAGTGGTCGATCTGATAAAAAAAGCAGGCAGAAATGTTTTGGCCATCCCCGGCGATATCCGTGATGAGGCTTTTTGCGGTCATCTGGTAACACAGGCGGTAAAAGGACTGGGAGGGTTGGATATCCTCGTCAATAATGCGGGTCGTCAGCAATTTTGTGAGTCAATTGAGGAACTCACCACAGAAGACTTCGACGCAACATTCAAAACCAATGTTTACGCTATGTTTTGGATCACCAAAGCGGCCATACCCCATCTTTCACCAGACAGCGTGATAATTAATACCTCCTCCGTACAGGCTTATGAGCCAAGTGAAATCTTGCTTGATTATGCTCAGACTAAAGCAGCTATCGTGGCATTTACTAAATCGCTGGCGAAACAGCTGGCCCCGAAAGGGATCCGTGTCAATGCCGTCGCGCCGGGTCCATACTGGACTGTACTGCAGTGCTGTGGTGGTCAACCGCAGGAAAAGGTGGAGAAATTTGGGGCAAATGCGCCGCTGGGACGCCCTGGTCAACCGGTGGAAATCGCGCCGCTTTATGTCACCCTGGCCGCTCGGGAGAACAGCTATACGTCTGGTCAGGTCTGGTGTTCTGATGGGGGGACCGGAACCCTCTAACGTTTACGCTCTGTGCGTCGAAAGTGACTTTTAAGGCAAGGGCGGACACTATTGTATAAGGGCGGGAGCGGTACTTACCGCTCCGTGAATGCTAACCAATCACCGCGATGCCAAGCCGCTCCATGAGCAACGACGCCTGGTAGTTGTCCAGCTTAACGCCTTGTAAATCAACGCCCCGAATATCTAAGTCACCCAACTCCGAATTGGTCAGATCGCAATGTGTGAAGTTCGCTGCTCGCCAGTCGAAAGTCGAAAACTCGCCGCCGGAGAGATCTGAACCACTGAACGTCGCGCCCAGTACCTGGGCACCCATCCAACGGTTTTCCCACAGCTCACACTTTTCCAACACGACTTTCGAAAAATTGGCGTAGCTTAGATTGGTATTCGTGATATATGCGCTACAAAACCAGGTGCGCGTGGTGATCATATTCATAAAGCTTGCGCCGCGGAAATCTGCGCCTTGTGCGCGGCAGTGGCGAATTTCAATGCCCAGCGCACTGGCATTGCGAAAATCCGCCATGGATAAATCACAGCTTTTAAAAATGGCATCTTTCAGCATCGCACGACTAAAATTGCACCCTTTCTGGCTTTCACGATCATAGAACTGACAGCCGATAAATTCAGTGCCGCTCAGGTCGGCACCTGAAAAATCACAGTTAAAAAATGTACTATTTTCAATTTTCTCACCGGTGAAACGGTTTCTGTCAATTTTTTCGCCAACGAGTGCCAGAGCCATATTTGTACCTGTTTTTTTATACAGTAATGGCGTCATGGTAAACCCTGATGGGGTTATGCGTCAAATCCGCCAATATGACATCTGCAAATGTGCGTTAAATCTGGTGTTTTTTCAGCAAAGCGCGAAGCTGATGGTAAGTCAGCCCCAGTAATTCAGCGGCTTTTTTCTGGTTAAATTTTGCCTGCTGTAAGCCGTGCATAATAAGCCCTACACAAATTGGGAGATATATCATGAAAGGCTGGCTTTTTCTTGTTATCGCAATAGTTGGCGAAGTAATCGCAACATCCGCATTAAAATCTAGCGAGGGCTTTACTAAGCTTGCCCCTTCCGCCGTTGTCATAATCGGTTATGGCATCGCATTTTATTTTCTTTCTCTGGTTCTGAAATCCATCCCTGTCGGTGTTGCTTATGCAGTCTGGTCGGGACTCGGCGTCGTCATAATTACAGCCATTGCCTGGTTGCTTCATGGGCAAAAGCTTGATGCGTGGGGCTTTGTAGGTATGGGGCTCATAATTGCTGCCTTTTTGCTCGCCCGATCCCCATCGTGGAAGTCGCTGCGGAGGCCGACGCCATGGTGACGGTGTTCGGCATTCTGAATCTCACCGAGGACTCCTTCTTCGATGAGAGCCGGCGGCTAGACCCCGCCGGCGCTGTCACCGCGGCGATCGAAATGCTGCGAGTCGGATCAGACGTCGTGGATGTCGGACCGGCCGCCAGCCATCCGGACGCGAGGCCTGTATCGCCGGCCGATGAGATCAGACGTATTGCGCCGCTCTTAGACGCCCTGTCCGATCAGATGCACCGTGTTTCAATCGACAGCTTCCAACCGGAAACCCAGCGCTATGCGCTCAAGCGCGGCGTGGGCTACCTGAACGATATCCAAGGATTTCCTGACCCTGCGCTCTATCCCGATATTGCTGAGGCGGACTGCAGGCTGGTGGTTATGCACTCAGCGCAGCGGGATGGCATCGCCACCCGCACCGGTCACCTTCGACCCGAAGACGCGCTCGACGAGATTGTGCGGTTCTTCGAGGCGCGGGTTTCCGCCTTGCGACGGAGCGGGGTCGCTGCCGACCGGCTCATCCTCGATCCGGGGATGGGATTTTTCTTGAGCCCCGCACCGGAAACATCGCTGCACGTGCTGTCGAACCTTCAAAAGCTGAAGTCGGCGTTGGGGCTTCCGCTATTGGTCTCGGTGTCGCGGAAATCCTTCTTGGGCGCCACCGTTGGCCTTCCTGTAAAGGATCTGGGTCCAGCGAGCCTTGCGGCGGAACTTCACGCGATCGGCAATGGCGCTGACTACGTCCGCACCCACGCGCCTGGAGATCTGCGAAGCGCAATCACCTTCTCGGAAACCCTCGCGAAATTTCGCAGTCGCGACGCCAGAGACCGAGGGTTAGATCATGCCTAGCATTCACCTTCCGGCCGCCCGCTAGCGGACCCTGGTCAGGTTCCGCGAAGGTGGGCGCAGACATGCTGGGCTCGTCAGGATCAAACTGCACTATGAGGCGGCGGTTCATACCGCGCCAGGGGAGCGAATGGACAGCGAGGAGCCTCCGAACGTTCGGGTCGCCTGCTCGGGTGATATCGACGAGGTTGTGCGGCTGATGCACGACGCTGCGGCGTGGATGTCCGCCAAGGGAACGCCCGCCTGGGACGTCGCGCGGATCGACCGGACATTCGCGGAGACCTTCGTCCTGAGATCCGAGCTCCTAGTCGCGAGTTGCAGCGACGGCATCGTCGGCTGTTGCACCTTGTCGGCCGAGGATCCCGAGTTCTGGCCCGACGCCCTCAAGGGGGAGGCCGCATATCTGCACAAGCTCGCGGTGCGACGGACACATGCGGGCCGGGGTGTCAGCTCCGCGCTGATCGAGGCTTGCCGCCATGCCGCGCGAACGCAGGGGTGCGCCAAGCTGCGGCTCGACTGCCACCCGAACCTGCGTGGCCTATACGAGCGGCTCGGATTCACCCACGTCGACACTTTCAATCCCGGCTGGGATCCAACCTTCATCGCAGAACGCCTAGAACTCGAAATCTAACGTCCGTTCGGGCATCGAGGTCCATGTCGGGGTGGGACGGGCCCGTGGCTTCAAGATCACTTGCAGTCCGACCGCGATGTCTTGGTTGCGCGAGAGGTTGTCGATATCCTCCACTTCCATCATCAACCCTGGATAATGCCGCCGCCGTCATCGCCGCCGACGCCCGTGCCGGGCTTTTCGGGCCTGTCAGGCTTGCTCGGCCTTCAGCCTGCCTGGGCGAGATCTCCGGCGGACGGATTAACGGCGGAGCTTCGCCGCCTTTCGTGCGTGTGAAGGCCGAAGATAGTTCTCTCAAAAACATCCGTTTATGAGAGATACCAAATGTCATTTTCAGAAGACGACTGCACCAGTTGATTGGGCGTAATGGCTGTTGTGCAGCCAGCTCCTGACAGTTCAATATCAGAAGTGATCTGCACCAATCTCGACTATGCTCAATACTCGTGTGGGCTCTGTTGCAAAAATCGTGAAGCTTGAGCATGCTTGGCGGAGATTGGACGGACGGAACGATGACGGATTTCAAGTGGCGCCATTTCCAGGGTGATGTGATCCTGTGGGCGGTGCGCTGGTATTGTCGCTATCCGATCAGCTATCGCGACCTTGAGGAAATGCTGGCGGAACGCGGCATTTCGGTCGACCATACGACGATCTATCGCTGGGTCCAGTGCTACGCCCCGGAGATGGAGAAGCGGCTGCGCTGGTTCTGGCGGCGTGGCTTTGATCCGAGCTGGCGCCTGGATGAAACCTACGTCAAGGTGCGGGGCAAGTGGACCTACCTGTACCGGGCAGTCGACAAGCGGGGCGACACGATCGATTTCTACCTGTCGCCGACCCGCAGCGCCAAGGCAGCGAAGCGGTTCCTGGGCAAGGCCCTGCGAGGCCTGAAGCACTGGGAAAAGCCTGCCACGCTCAATACCGACAAAGCGCCGAGCTATGGTGCAGCGATCACCGAATTGAAGCGCGAAGGAAAGCTGGACCGGGAGACGGCCCACCGGCAGGTGAAGTATCTCAATAACGTGATCGAGGCCGATCACGGAAAGCTCAAGATACTGATCAAGCCGGTGCGCGGTTTCAAATCGATCCCCACGGCCTATGCCACGATCAAGGGATTCGAAGTCATGCGAGCCCTGCGCAAAGGACAGGCTCGCCCCTGGTGCCTGCAGCCCGGCATCAGGGGCGAGGTGCGCCTTGTGGAGAGAGCTTTTGGCATTGGGCCCTCGGCGCTGACGGAGGCCATGGGCATGCTCAACCACCATTTCGCAGCAGCCGCCTGATCGGCGCAGAGCGACAGCCTACCTCTGACTGCCGCCAATCTTTGCAACAGAGCCTCCGTCGCCATGCTCACCTCGCTTTGGTGCACACGAGTATTGAGCATAGTCGAGATTGGTGCAGATCACTTCTGATATTGAACTGTCAGGAGCTGGCTGCACAACAGCCATTACGCCCAATCAACTGGTGCAGTCGTCTTCTGAAAATGACACTGTTTGTATATAATCATGAAAAAATGGTGAGTAGAGTTTCAGGGTAACAGGGGATGCTTATGTCGGTTTTCCACAACTGGCTACTTGAGATCGCATGTGAGAATTACTTCGTCTACATCAAACGCCTTTCCGCCAACGATACCGGCGCAACAGGTGGTCACCAGGTAGGGCTTTATATCCCTTCAGGTATCGTTGAAAAACTCTTTCCGTCTATCAACCATACCCGTGAACTGAACCCTTCGGTTTTTCTCACCGCACATGTGTCATCGCATGATTGCCCTGACAGCGAAGCCAGGGCAATTTATTATAACAGCCGTCATTTTGGTAAAACCCGGAATGAAAAAAGGATTACCCGCTGGGGTAGAGGCAGCCCACTTCAGGATCCTGAAAATACAGGGGCTCTGACGCTCCTGGCTTTCAAGCTTGATGAGCAAGGGGGGGACTGTAAGGAAGTAAATATTTGGGTATGCGCCAGCACTGATGAAGAGGACGTCATTGAGACCGCTATTGGTGAAGTTATACCCGGAGCGCTTATATCCGGCCCCGCAGGACAGATTCTAGGCGGACTATCTCTACAGCAAGCGCCAGTAAATCATAAATATATTCTACCTGAAGACTGGCACCTGCGCTTTCCGTCGGGAAGTGAAATTATTCAGTATGCAGCCAGCCATTATGTGAAAAATTCCCTTGATCCGGATGAGCAACTTCTTGACCGCCGGCGCGTGGAGTACGACATATTTCTATTGGTTGAGGAACTGCATGTTCTGGATATCATCCGGAAAGGATTTGGCTCTGTGGATGAATTTATTGCGCTGGCCAATTCTGTCAGCAATCGCCGTAAATCCAGAGCCGGGAAGTCGCTGGAACTGCACCTGGAGCATCTATTCATTGAGCACGGCCTGCGACACTTTGCGACGCAGGCCATCACAGAAGGTAATAAAAAACCCGATTTCCTTTTCCCTTCCGCAGGGGCTTACCACGATACTGAGTTTCCCGTAGAAAATCTGCGCATGCTGGCAGTCAAGACTACCTGTAAGGATCGCTGGCGTCAGATACTGAATGAGGCCGATAAAATTCATCAGGTGCATCTGTTTACACTCCAGGAGGGAGTTTCTCTGGCTCAATATCGGGAGATGCGGGAGTCGGGTGTCAGATTGGTCGTGCCATCATCTCTGCACAAAAAATACCCGGAGGCGGTGAGAGCTGAGCTAATGACGCTAGGTGCGTTTATTGCTGAGCTGACAGGGCTTTACGCAGATATTCCATAGATTATCTCCCGGCATAAATACCGGGAGGAGCGATCAGATTCGTTCAACCTTGCACGAATCGGCATTAACCGCTTTCAGGATATAAGGTTCAAGCAGTTTGGCTACGGCTTCAAACACGGGCACCACTACGGAGTTACCGAACTGCCTGTACGACTGAGTGTCTGACACAGGAATGCGAAAAGGCCTGCCATCTACTTTTTCAAAACCCATAAGGCGCGCGCACTCTCGCGGAGTCAGCCTGCGGGGCCGATGCGCCTGATTTTCTTCGTTCGCGAAGTCTGTTTCACCTGTGGCCATATCCCAGCCACGGTCTATCAGAATTTCAGACCCGTCTTTGTGATAGCGAGCAGAAAGCGTACGGGCAATGCTTTCTTTATTTTCAGGATTAACGAGGCCAAAACCGAATCCGTTACCCTTAGCTGCGTGCTTTTTGGCGTAGTTATAGAGATACTCCCAGAGTTTCGGCGTCAGTATATATTTGCTGTCAACCACGGGTTCCAGCAGTTCGCCAAATGACGGACGCTGTTCCGGATAAAAACGACTAATATCGCGCAGGGTAAAGCCCTGGTGAATGTTCAGATCACGGCGGAAACCGACCAAAACGATACGTTCTCGGTGCTGAGGTAAAAAGTGCTTTCCGTCGATAACTTTAGGATCGTTTTTGCCCATCTCAGCTGCATCCGCAACTTCATAGCCCAGTTCGTCGAGGGTATCCATGATGACTTTAAAGGTTTTACCCTTGTCATGGCTCTTCAGGTTTTTAACGTTTTCAAGAACAAAGATGGCAGGTTTTTTTGCGCGGATAATACGCGCCACATCGAAGAAAAGCGTTCCCTGAGCCTCACATTCGAAACCATGCGCGCGCCCGAGCGAGTTTTTCTTGCTTACGCCCGCAAGGCTAAACGGTTGACAGGGGAAACCTGCTAGAAGTACATCATGATCCGGCACATGCTCATTAATGTAAGCATAGGCATCGTTTTCAGGTACTTCAGGTTTATCACTGAGCGTGACTTCACGAATATCGAGATTGAAAGTGTGTTCCTGAGCATCGTTAAACCAGTTAGCTTTATATGTGCGCACAGCCTCTTTATTCCATTCACTGGTAAAAACGCACTGGCCACCGATGGTTTCGAAGCCCTTCCGTATACCTCCAATCCCAGCAAACAGGTCAATAAACCGGAAGGCATAGTCAGGGTGATGTGCAGGCGCTTCCGGAAGCATTTTTCGTAGAAGTTCCTCTTCGGCTAACGTCAGCGTCTTAGGTGAGCACTTACCATTAATCCAGCGATTAAGAGTCTCGCGACTCCACTCATTTTTACCAACTTTTCTAAGCAGTTCAGCCACGTACTTCTGGTCATAGATTTCCAGCACCTGCCCGAGCAGCTTTTTATCATTTTCCTGTCGCAGTTGTTCTTCCGCTTCTGCTTTCTCAAGCAGATCCTGCGCCAGTAATTCAAATTCAGACATATTGCCTCCATTGGGTCTTATGGGTGAAACTGTATCACTCATTTGACCCAGATTGAATGTTTTTATCTGGATATTTAAACAGGTTTATTGTTAGGTAACGCACGTTGGCCACGCTGGAGCGTCTTCTGGGGGTCAGTTTGGATATCGAAAATTATTGTACGTTAAGGTTAATTTTTGTTCAGCCCATCATCAATGGTGCGCTTGTGCCTCAGCTCCGTAAAGCAGCCGTCTGCCAGATACAGAACCCGGTCTGCAGAGGCTATGGTTTCCGGGCGATGGGCTATCAGCAGGACAGGAAGCCCCAGCTGACGTAGTGTCTGGCTTATCTGAATTTCACTTTCAACATCAAGATGGCTGGTCGCTTCATCCAGTAATAAAAATCCCGGTTTCTTGTACAAAGCCCTGGCCAGCAGAATGCGTTGTTTTTGCCCTCCGGAAAGCCCTCCACCGGTTTCACCAATCAGCGTCTGATACCCCATCGGCATAGACATGATATCGCTGTCGATAAGTGCCAGTCTGGCGCACTGGATCATTCGTTCATGATTGCGGTCTCCACTGAAAAAAATGATGTTATCTGCAATGGAGCCCCTGAAAAGATGGTCATCCTGCAGTACGGTACCGATTCGCTGACGTACCTGAAAATAATCCGGGTGGGTATGCGGTATGCCAAATGCCCTGATTGTTCCCTCATCCGGGATGTGGATCCCCAGGATAAGCTTCACCAGTGTCGATTTCCCGCATCCGGATTGACCGGTAATGGCCATCACCTCGCCAGGATGGAGTGTCAGCGACACCCCGCGGAGTATCGGTTTATTCCCTCCCTTGTGGCTGAAGGTTATATGCTCAAGGGATAAAGGAACACGGGCACCGTCGGCCACATCCCCCCGGAATACGGACGGGAAGACAGAAGTATCATTGTCTTCCTGAGCGGGTTGTTGCTGATAGTCTTCTGTCGGGGTCAGCACAATGTCAGCCAGGCGTTCGTTGTAGATATCAAGCATACGCCAGGAAAAATACTTATCGGTCAGGCTGCTGATACTGGATGAAAAACGCATCTGGTAGGACAAATAAGCAACCAGCATGCCGACGGTGAAGGTACCGTTCAGTACTTCCCCGGCACCTTTCCACAAAATAATCGCTGATACCACGCTGCCGGTCAGGGTGTGTGCAATGTCATAGCACATCAGCTGACGGCTCTGTCGCAGCTGCGTATTCCTGCGAACAATGTTGAGGTTCAGCCAGGCGGCCTCACGGTGCGCTGTCACGCCGTTAATTCTCAGGCTCAGAATACCGTTGAGGGTTTCAAGAAAATGCCCGGACTCCCTGGCACCTGCGTCCCAGGCATCTTCTGCCGACTGTCGAAGGGACGGATACCACAACGCCCTCAGCACACCGTAGATAATGGCTGCCAGTACGGCTATCAGCGTCATTTCCGGACTGTACAGCAGCATCATACAGAGCGCAGTTATCACGAGCAACACGTCCAGAATACCTTCCAGTACCTGCGTGGTCAGCGCCTCCTGGATGGTATCCACGGCCTCAAAACGGGCATTGATACTTCCCTTACTGCGCGCATCAAACCAGCCCAGCGGGAGACGCACCAGATGATGGAAAACCCGGGCTGTCCACTGCATGTTAAAATTGACGGACAGAGTTATACTGGCCCACTGGCGTGCCAGCGACAGCAGCATCTGGGTCATTGACAGCAGCAGCAGGGCAATGATTATAACGGTCAGGAGACTTCGATCGGCGGCAACCAGCACTTCATCAATTACCAGCTGGTTGAGAAGTGGACTACTCAGCGTCAGGATTTCCAGCGCCAGGGCAAAAATGATGATGCGCGACATCGCGGCCAGCAGCCCGGGTGTCCTGCCTGTCAGTTGGCGCAGGCGAATTTTTTTTCTTTCATCCCGGGCGGTAAAATCACTGGCCGGCGTCAACTCCAGCGCGACACCGGTGAAATGTTTTCCTGCATCCTGCAGGGAGAGCGTTATCTTCCCTTTGTCCGGGTCGTGGATAACCAGCCTGCTCCCGCGAACTTTATAAAGCACGACGAAATGGTTCATGTTCCAGTGGAGAATGCACGGGAGAGAAAGGGATTTCAGGTCTTCCGGCTCCAGCCGGACGGCCCGGGAGGACAACCGGATACCGGCTGCACACTCTATCAGCCTCTGCAGGGTCATCCCCTGTGTGCTGATACTGAAACGTTCGCGCAGGGTGGGTAAATCTGTCTGCAGACCATGCCAGCAGGCCATCATGACCAGACATGCCAGACCACATTCCGCAGACTCTGTCTGCCGGATGAGGGGGAGCTGTTTTCTCCCGGTCCATTTAAGGGTATCCATTACAGTTTTCCTTTCAGGCTCCAGAGTGGCTCGGTCAGCCACTCCCACAAATGGCGGGTATCCAGGCTGACATCCCCCTCAAGGGTCATGCCGGGGCGCAGGGGTTCCTGTTTTCCATAAGCCAGAATGAAGGTATTCTCAGGTTCGACGATGACGCGGTAGTGCCCTTCATTCTCTTTCCAGGTCACAGGGGATACGGAGAGTAAATCCGAAGGGGTCAGCGTTGTACGGCTTATCTCTCGGATAGTCCCGTACTGAACGCCAAACTTCTGATAGGGGAATGCGGCGAACCGAAGTGCAACACGCTGCCCCGGCTGAATAAAACCGGCATTCTGACTGGTGGCATAGAGTTCTATCTGCAGACGAGCATTGTCGGGAACCAGAGTCATGACCGGTTCAGATGCTCTGACAGACTGTCCCTGTCTGATCAGCACGGCAGCAACGGTTCCGGATACCGGTGACGTCAGCGTAAAGTTCTCCTGTCCGGCCAGTTCGTCCTGCTGTTGCCTGATCCCCTGCAACTGCCTGTCCAGCTCAGCTTTACGGCTTTCCCCCTGAACGATGAGATGGTTAAGATCTTCTTCAGCAGCCTCCATTGCAGTGTGTAGTTGCAGAAGCCCCTGACGCTGATCCTCAACGTTTTGCAGTGACGTAGAAACGTCAATTTGCTTCTGCTGGTATTCGATATCTGATACGTAATGCGTTCCAGCCAGTTTTTTATAGCGCTCCATGACGGACACGGCCAGCGTGGCCTGATGCCCGGCAAGCGACAGGCGCAGCTCTGCACTTTTAATCTGTGGTTTCAGGGAGGCAATTCGCTGTAGTATGGCCTGCTGCTGCTGACTGTTGTCACGCAATTCCAGAGTCTGCTGGGAAGACAGCATGGCATACTGAGTCTTCAGGGACATGCTCATGGCTGCCAGTGTACCTGTGCCCTGCCCGTTGTAATGCTCGCCGCTGATATGGTAAACAGGCTCACCGGCAGCTACGTGCTGACCTTCTGAAACAGTCTGTCGGGTGACGTATCCGGCATATTGCGGTGTGATTTTCACCAGTCCTGATGAAGGCATCACTATACCTGTAAGATGAGCCTTGCGGGTATAACTACCATAATAAACGAATAATGAGACGCTCAGAAATATAAGTAATGTAGCAACGGCGCATACTGACATGCCAAATGACGCGGGTAAGACAATATCTCCGTACTCTGTATCACTGTTATGTTCTAATGCTTCCTCCCTGAATATACTCATGGTTATAAAATATTTTGAATATTTAATAATATAACAAAGGTATTCATGCCTGAATGTATTAACATAGGATAAAAAAGGGATCTGCTTTTAATTCTGACCCCTAATAACAGCATAGATACAACAAAAAGGACTGATTGATCCAGAACATTATAATACTGAAAGTGCATCAGAGAGAAAAACAAAGATGTTATCACACAGGGAATGATAATGTTTTCCTTGAAAATTGAACGCAGAAATCCAAAGGCACAGGCTCTGTATACGATCTCCTCATAGTAGGGTACGACCAGTGTCATCACTAAAACTGTTATCCAGTTTATCTGTGATGGTTCGTAATGATATAAATAGTCTCTGTAGCAGTAAACAGCTAACTGTATCAGAATAATTATAAGGAATGACAGGGCTGAAAATTTAACTGTAGCTGAGTCTGTTCTTATTTTTATTCTACACTCAGGAAATTCCTTTAGGTAAAATAAGTAAACAAGAGTTGAAATTAGAATCTCTGTAATGAACACAATGAAAAATGCAATATCCAGTCCAACATAACGCAGTGTAAAGGTTGGCGATAATGTTACAATAGTTGATATAATAACCACTGCAAGAAAAATAATAGCGCTGTATTTACTATATCTAAACTGGCTCGAACGTTCATCCATTACAAAACATCACTTTATGAAGGTTATTATTTTTGCTAAAACTATATCTGTAAATTTAGCAGTGGAAAACAAGGTGATCAATGTAATTACTATTTTTGAAAATTCCTCAGGCAACGAAAACCATGACAAATCAATAATGGAGGAACCACTTAATAGCGCAAAACCCAGTAATAAACTTAATATAAAAGACAATAATTTAATAAACACTGCAGTATCCTCCGTTGATACTTACTTATCGACTACAGGTACCACCGACGTTACTTCCTGAACAATTACTGGAACCAGCTCTGTTTCCGCCTCCGTTACCATTTCCTCCACCGGAGAGACACTGGCCGATAACTGCCCCACCAATAGTTCCTCTGGTCATTCCTACAGGACCACCTTTAATGGCACCACCAACCATTCCACTAAAGACAGCATTAGCACATTTAACTGTGCTCGGGTCACTGTAAATGTGTGTCGGTGCATTTCGTCCCAGTGAGTTACGGGCTCCGGTGTTACGACTACGACTTCCGCCTCCTTCATAATTACTGTTTGCGTTGCCACCACTGACTAATGCAATTTCATCAAAACTCAATTCTCTGATATTTGACATAAAAATCCCTCTTATAAATTTTAACATAAAGTGCTGTTTCACTATTACATGACCAAAATGTATGCACAAAGTGAATTTATGTAAATAAATGTAAATTTATTATCATGTGTTATTGAATGGAACTTGCATTATTTATTACTTATTGATTTAAAATCTAACTTATCTCGATGATATGCCTGGATTCGGCAAACCTGTGAAGTGCTGTAGCCTGTTGCTTCTGCCGTTTCACGGATGCTCAGTTTCTTGACCTCCCGGTAGTACAGAACTTTCTGATGTCGTTCCTGATCAGCCTGTTTGCCTCGATATTTCCCCAGTATATGGGCCCGTTCAATTCCCTGTTTTTGCCGCTGGCGGCGGCTCAGCCAGTCCTTATGCGACATCGCAGCCATCAGGTCGATAAGCATATTATTGATAGCTGTTATCACTGCGCAGGTGATTGGGTCAGTCTGTGAAGGGTCTTTATCAGACAGCGCCTGCCATGACGTGGGGACATCCAGGCTGACAATCCGCAGCTCATGTTGTTCTATCTGCTTTTTCAGCGTCATCCAGTCGCTGTTACTCAGACGGGTCAGGCGGTCTATCTGCTCGACCAGCAAAATATCACTGTGGTGACTGTCCATCAGTAAGCGTCCCAGTTCTGGGCGGTCAAGTTTTGTTCCGCTGATGTTCTCCCGGTAGTAACTGGCTATTTTATAGCCTCGTTCCTGAACGAACTGCTCCAGCATCTCTTTTGCCCGATCGGCGAACTGATCTTCCGTCGATGCCCTTAAATAAGCTCTGATGAACATTTTTTCACCGTGTTATCGCATTTAGGTTATTGCATTTAATCTATCGCATATAGGTTATTTCATTCATGATGTGCCGTCACGTTTTAGTTATAGCGTCAGGGTGTACCCTTATGCGATAAGCATTTTTGTTAAAAATACCGCACAGAATAATTTATGAAGGAAACTATATGGCAAGGAGGCAGATTCTTTCTCTGTCGGAAAGAGAATCATTACTGGCATTACCGGACGATGAGTTAACGCTGACACGAATGGCCTATTTCAGTGAACATGATCTGGCGCTTATCAGTGCTCACCGTAAACCCGCCAGCCGTTTTGGTTTTGCTGTCCTTCTTTGCTATCTGAAAAATGTCGGCTTTGCACCGGATAAAAAAATCCCACCCTCTGATATGCTGCTGAAGCATATCGCCAGCAGGCTAAAACTTACCGGGGATCTCTGGCCTGCTTACCTTTCCGGCAGGGAAACCACGCGACGCGAACATTTAACCGAACTGTACCGCTACCTTGGCGTAAAATCGTTCACCGGCAAAATACAGCAGGACTGTATTACACACCTGCTGCCGATGGCGACGCGCACCGATAAAGGTATTCTTCTGGCCGAAGAACTGCTGGTCTGGCTCCGGAAGAACAACGTGATAATCCCCGCGATTGATGTCGTGGAGCGTACCTGTGCGGAGGCCATGGCTGGCGGCGATGAAATCGTATTTCAGACCCTGAATGCCCCGTTAACTCCGGCTCACAGGGATGCCCTGGATCGTTTACTTGAGTCCTCAGATAATAAGTCTTCCAGACTGACGTGGCTTCTGCAACCGCCGGGTAAAATCAATGGTAAGAACGTGCTGCAACACCTTGATCGGCTCAGTAGCATTGAATTGCTGGCATTACCTGAAGGTATAGATCGTACCATTCACCAGAACCGGTTGCTGAAACTGGCGCGGGAAGGCCGAAAGATGAGCAGCCGGGATTTGACCCGATTTTCAGCAGCCCGGCGTCATGCGATCCTGGTGTGCGTGCTGGAAGAAGCCAGAGCCACACTGACAGATGAAGTGATTGAGCTGCATGAACGCATGCTGAACAGCCTGTTCAGCAAAGCCAAAAGAACACAGGCTGAGCGCCTTCAGCAGACCGGAAAGCTGATCCAGTCAAAACTGAGGCAGTACATAGATATCGGCCAGGCACTGTTTGAAGCTCGTGATTCCGGTGGCGATCCATGGCTCGCAATAGAAAACATACTGCCATGGCCTGAATTTGTCGCCAGTCTGGAAGAAACGCGCCATCTCGCCAGAAAAAATAATTTTGATCCGCTGCATATTATTACTGAGAAATACAGCACATTACGGAAATATGCCCCGCGCATGTTGTCTGCTTTACAGTTAGTCGCCACCCCGGCAGCGCAACCTCTGGCTGATGCGCTGGTTGTGATCCAGGATATGTACCGGAAGCAGTCACGTAAAGTTCCGGCGACAGCGCCGCTTGAGTTTGTCCCTGAAAGCTGGCGCAAGGTGGTGATTACACCTGCGGGTATTGACCGGCAGGGCACTGTTGCAAATAGTCGGTGGTGATAAACTTATCATCCCCTTTTGCTGATGGAGCTGCACATGAACCCATTCAAAGGCCGGCATTTTCAGCGTGACATCATTCTGTGGGCCGTACGCTGGTACTGCAAATACGGCATCAGTTACCGTGAGCTGCAGGAGATGCTGGCTGAACGCGGAGTGAATGTCGATCACTCCACGATTTACCGCTGGGTTCAGCGTTATGCGCCTGAAATGGAAAAACGGCTGCGCTGGTACTGGCGTAACCCTTCCGATCTTTGCCCGTGGCACATGGATGAAACCTACGTGAAGGTCAATGGCCGCTGGGCGTATCTGTACCGGGCCGTCGACAGCCGGGGCCGCACTGTCGATTTTTATCTCTCCTCCCGTCGTAACAGCAAAGCTGCATACCGGTTTCTGGGTAAAATCCTCAACAACGTGAAGAAGTGGCAGATCCCGCGATTCATCAACACGGATAAAGCGCCCGCCTATGGTCGCGCGCTTGCTCTGCTCAAACGCGAAGGCCGGTGCCCGTCTGACGTTGAACACCGACAGATTAAGTACCGGAACAACGTGATTGAATGCGATCATGGCAAACTGAAACGGATAATCGGCGCCACGCTGGGATTTAAATCCATGAAGACGGCTTACGCCACCATCAAAGGTATTGAGGTGATGCGTGCACTACGCAAAGGCCAGGCCTCAGCATTTTATTATGGTGATCCCCTGGGCGAAATGCGCCTGGTAAGCAGAGTTTTTGAAATGTAAGGCCTTTGAATAAGACAAAAGGCTGCCTCATCGCTAACTTTGCAACAGTGCCGCGCGACGAGCAGCAGCACCAGGAGCAGAAGCACGTCGAGAAAAAGCAACAGCAGATCGAGCAGCGCCCACGGCGGGCCGCTCGCATCGGATAAGTCGAAAAATCCGGCTAAAGTGGCCGAGCTGCACATCAGGCCGCGCGGTTTTCCTCCCTGATCGCCGGCGCGGTTTCTTCCTCCCTGAACCGCATGCAGACTTGCCGCCTCGGACACCCCGAGGCGGTTTTTTTTCGCCTCGCTCGAGCATCGCCGCATCCGACGATGCCGAGACGACCAGGCCGCGCACGTCGAGCTGCAGCATCGCCATTGCCGACGATGGCACCAGGTCGCCGGCGGTGGCCACCGACCTCGAGCTCGCATCGCCACATCCGACGATGCGCGCCGGCGTCGACCATCGCCAGGTCTGACGATGGCGGCCGCCCTGCCCTGGATCTCGCATCGCCATTTCTGGCGATGAGATCCACGGAGCGGCCATTTAGACCCGCCAATAACGACCCGGCCAAGATAAATCGCATGACGGCCTTTTTGGCCGGGGGTAGCATGACCGGACACTTTGCGTATGCCCAAAGGAGCCCGCAAGTATGCGCAGGACGAAGCCAGTAGCCGCGCCGATGGTGGCGCGGGTCTATCTGCGCGTCAGCACCGACGCGCAGGACTTGGAACGCCAAGAGGCGATCACTACGGCCGCGAAGGCCGCCGGCTACTACGTCGCCGGCATCTACCGTGAGAAGGCATCCGGCGCACGCGCCGACCGGCCTGAGCTGCTGCGCATGATCGGCGACCTACAGCCCGGCGAGGTGGTCATTGCCGAGAAGATCGACCGCATCAGCCGCCTACCTTTGCCCGAGGCCGAGCGCCTGGTGGCCTCGATACAGGCCAAAGGCGCACGCCTGGCCGTCCCTGGCGTGGTCGATCTATCCGACCTGGCGGCCGAGGCCCAGGGCGTCGCCAAGATCGTGCTGGAAGCCGTGCAGATCATGCTTTTTCGCCTGGCCTTGCAGATGGCCCGCGACGACTACGAGGACAGGCGCGAACGCCAGCGCCAAGGCATTGAGTTGGCCCGCCAGGCCGGGCGGTACAAGGGCCGCCGTGCTGATCCGAAGCGCCGCGCCCAAGTTGTCGCGCTGCGCAAGTCCGGCTACAGCATCAACAAGACCGCCGAGCTGGCCGGGTACAGTGCGGCCCAGGTGAAACGGATATGGGCCGAGGTCAGCCAGGCCGAAGCGAAGCAGCACGGCGCGTTCGTGGAGGACGCATTGACGGAAGCCGATGCCCTGGCCGCTGTCGGCCAGGATGAGCGCCAGGAGGAAAGGGCATGAAGAAGCCGAACCAAGACGACGAGCCGTTTTTCATCACCGAGGAGATTGCGGCCGAAATGATCGCCGGCGGCTATGAGTTCGAGCTGCCGCCCATTCCTTGCACCATCCGCCTACGCGACGTGCTGGAGCGCATGACCGATGCTGAGCTAGCATTGCAGCCGGGCGAGATCGCCGACCAGGAGCGTGAACGCTGCCGGCGCAAGCCGTGTTCAACCTCATGATCTGGTCATGGTATTTTTCATGGCACTGAGCCTGATAGTTCTTGCAAATTGTTGTCACTAAAGGGTTTTGTGTGCTTGTTTACAATCGAGTGGGAGTGACGGGCACTGGCTGGCAATGTCTAGCAACGGCAGGCATTTCGGCTGAGGGTAAAAGAACTTTCCGCTAAGCGATAGACTGTATGTAAACACAGTATTGCAAGGACGCGGAACATGCCTCATGTGGCGGCCAGGACGGCCAGCCGGGATCGGGATACTGGTCGTTACCAGAGCCACCGACCCGAGCAAACCCTTCTCTATCAGATCGTTGACGAGTATTACCCGGCATTCGCTGCGCTTATGGCAGAGCAGGGAAAGGAATTGCCGGGCTATGTGCAACGGGAATTTGAAGAATTTCTCCAATGCGGGCGGCTGGAGCATGGCTTTCTACGGGTTCGCTGCGAGTCTTGCCACGCCGAGCACCTGGTCGCTTTCAGCTGTAAGCGTCGCGGTTTCTGCCCGAGCTGTGGGGCGCGGCGGATGGCCGAAAGTGCCGCCTTGCTGGTTGATGAAGTACTGCCTGAACAACCCATGCGTCAGTGGGTGTTGAGCTTCCCGTTTCAGCTGCGTTTCCTGTTTGCCAGCCGGCCCGAGATCATGGGGTGGGTGCTGGGCATCGTTTACCGCGTCATTGCCACGCACCTGGTCAAGAAAGCGGGCCATACCCACCAAGTGGCCAAGACGGGCGCGGTCACCCTGATCCAGCGTTTTGGATCGGCGCTCAATCTGAATGTTCACTTCCACATGCTGTTTCTCGACGGTGTGTATGTCGAGCAATCCCACGGCTCAGCGCGTTTCCGCTGGGTCAAGGCGCCGACCAGCCCAGAGCTCACCCAGCTGACGCACACCATCGCCCACCGGGTGGGTCGCTATCTGGAACGGCAAGGCCTGCTGGAACGGGATGTCGAAAACAGCTATCTGGCCTCGGATGCGGTGGATGACGACCCGATGACACCCCTGCTGGGGCACTCGATCACTTACCGTATCGCTGTCGGTTCACAGGCGGGGCGAAAGGTGTTCACTTTGCAAACTCTGCCGACCAGTGGTGATCCGTTCGGTGACGGGATTGGCAAGGTAGCCGGGTCCAGCCTGCACGCCGGCGTGGCGGCCAGGGCCGATGAACGCAAGAAGCTCGAACGGCTGTGCCGGTACATCAGCCGCCCGGCGGTATCCGAGAAGCGGCTGTCGTTAACACGAGGCGGCAACGTGCGCTACCAGCTCAAGACGCCGTACCGGGACGGCACCACGCACGTCATTTTCGAACCATTGGATTTCATTGCAAGGCTGGCCGCCCTGGTACCGAAGCCCAGAGTCAACCTAACCCGCTTCCACGGGGTGTTCGCACCCAACAGTCGGCACCGGGCGTTGGTCACGCCGGCAAAACGGGGCAGGGGCAACAAGGTCAGGGTGGCTGATGAACCGGCAACACCAGCACAACGGCGAGCGTCGATGACATGGGCGCAACGGCTCAAGCGTGTTTTCAATATCGACATCGAGACCTGCAGCGGCTGCGGCGGCGCCATGAAAGTCATCGCCTGCATTGAAGACCCTATAGTGATCAAGCAGATCCTTGATCACCTGAAGCACAAAGCCGAAACCAGCGGGACCAGGGCGTTACCCGAAAGCCGGGCGCCACCGGCTGAGCTGCTCCTGGGTCTGTTTGACTGACGAGCCTGAAGGCCAACGATACCAATCAAAATGCTGCGTTCACAGCGCCGCGGCAGGGATCCGCCGTGCTGGTTGTCGGAAAAGGAGCCGCTAGTGGGAAAGAGGAGGGTAAATTTTCAGCGTTGCTGGCTCCCCGTCAGCCGGATTGGGTTGCATCGCAGGGGTGTCGAAAGAGTCAACTGCGGTCCAAAGCTGTTGGACTTGGGTGAAAAGGGCGTTTATTCTTCCTATACGTGCCGCGTTCCAGGCGGCGACTATGAGGGCTATGTCGATGCCCATGTGCGCCGGCTGGAGGCGCTACGCCGGGCCGGTATCGTCGAGCGGATCGACGCCGACCAATGGCGCATCCCCGATGATCTGGTCAGCCGTGCCGCCGCCCATGACGCCGGCCGAGACAGTCAGGCCAGCGTTCGCGTCCTTTCCCCGGTCGATCTGAACAAACAGATCGGATCGGACGGCGCGACCTGGCTGGACCGGCGGCTGATCCACGGCGAGACGGCCGACCTTGCGCCAACCGGCTTCGGGCAACAAGTCCGCGAAGCCATGGACCAGCGCCGCGAGCACCATATCGAACAGGGCGACGCCACCCGCAGCCGGGACAGCCGCGTCTTCTACCGGCGCAACCTTCTCGCCATCCTGCGGGAGCGCGAGGTAGCCGGCGTCGGATCGGATATGGCTTTGAGTAAGGGCCTGCCGTTCCGCGCCGCCACGGACGGCGAGAGCGTCAGCGGCAAGTTTACCGGAACCGTGCATCTATCGAGCGGCAAGTTCGCCGTGGTCGAGAAATCCCATGAGTTCACCCTTGTCCCGTGGCGGCCGATCATCGACCGCCAACTCGGCCGCGAGGTTATGGGCATCGTGCAGGGCGGGTCGGTGTCGTGGCAGTTAGGGCGGCAGAGGGGGCTGGAACGCTGAGTGCGCCCATGCCGCATTGCGAAGCAAAAGATAATCGGATAAAATGTAGCAATTCATATTCGTAAGCGTGGAGTAATCAGATGGGAAATTCCAAGTCAGCAGACAAGTAAGCCGCAACAACCAGTATTGTTGTTGCGGCGCTCTGTAAGGCTAGTCTCATCTGATTGCTGACGAGCAGACGTCGCCCGGTATTCCTTAATCGAGGGTTGATTCGTCATGACCACCACACGCCCCGCGTGGGCCTATACGCTGCCGGCAGCACTGCTGCTGATGGCTCCTTTCGACATCCTCGCTTCACTGGCGATGGATATTTATCTCCCTGTCGTTCCAGCGATGCCCGGCATCCTGAACACGACGCCCGCTATGATCCAACTCACGTTGAGCCTCTATATGGTGATGCTCGGCGTGGGCCAGGTGATTTTTGGTCCGCTCTCAGACAGAATCGGGCGACGGCCAATTCTACTTGCGGGCGCAACGGCTTTCGTCATTGCGTCTCTGGGAGCAGCTTGGTCTTCAACTGCACCGGCCTTTGTCGCTTTCCGTCTACTTCAAGCAGTGGGCGCGTCGGCCATGCTGGTGGCGACGTTCGCGACGGTTCGCGACGTTTATGCCAACCGTCCTGAGGGTGTCGTCATCTACGGCCTTTTCAGTTCGATGCTGGCGTTCGTGCCTGCGCTCGGCCCTATCGCCGGAGCATTGATCGGCGAGTTCTTGGGATGGCAGGCGATATTCATTACTTTGGCTATACTGGCGATGCTCGCACTCCTAAATGCGGGTTTCAGGTGGCACGAAACCCGCCCTCTGGATCAAGTCAAGACGCGCCGATCTGTCTTGCCGATCTTCGCGAGTCCGGCTTTTTGGGTTTACACTGTCGGCTTTAGCGCCGGTATGGGCACCTACTTCGTCTTCTTCTCGACGGCTACCCGTGTGCTCATAGGCCAAGCGGAATATTCCGAGATCGGATTCAGCTTTGCCTTCGCCACTGTCGCGCTTGTAATGATCGTGACAACCCGTTTCGCGAAGTCCTTTGTCGCCAGATGGGGCATCGCAGGATGCGTGGCGCGTGGGATGGCGTTGCTTGTTTGCGGAGCGGTCCTGTTGGGGATCGGCGAACTTTACGGCTCGCCGTCATTCCTCACCTTCATCCTACCGATGTGGGTTGTCGCGGTCGGTATTGTCTTCACGGTGTCCGTTACCGCGAACGGCGCTTTGGCAGAGTTCGACGACATCGCGGGATCAGCGGTCGCGTTCTACTTCTGCGTTCAAAGCCTGATAGTCAGCATTGTCGGGACATTGGCGGTGGCACTTTTAAACGGTGACACAGCGTGGCCCGTGATCTGTTACGCCACGGCGATGGCGGTACTGGTTTCGTTGGGGCTGGTGCTCCTTCGGCTCCGTGGGGCTGCCACCGAGAAGTCGCCAGTCGTCTAACCGACGACTGGTAGCAGGCCCGCTCCGATGCGGCGCACTAACCATCGAAACCTCGTGAATGTCGGTATCCTGTCTGGCAGGATACCGCTCATTTCCCTTGTTCAGTTCATCGCCGTCGCCGAGCATCTGAATTTTCGGCATGCGGCCAAGGCACTTGGTATCAGCCAGTCGAGCGTCAGCGCGCGTGTGAAAGCGCTGGAGGATAACCTTGGTGTCCTGCTATTTGAGCGCCATGCGCGGGGCGTTCGGCTAACAGACGCAGGCAGGCACTTCATGGAGCGTGTCACGGCGGGTGTCGATCAACTCGATCACGCAGTGAAGACCGCGGAGTGACGGGCACTGGCTGGCAATGTCTAGCAACGGCAGGCATTTCGGCTGAGGGTAAAAGAACTTTCCGCTAAGCGATAGACTGTATGTAAACACAGTATTGCAAGGACGCGGAACATGCCTCATGTGGCGGCCAGGACGGCCAGCCGGGATCGGGATACTGGTCGTTACCAGAGCCACCGACCCGAGCAAACCCTTCTCTATCAGATCGTTGACGAGTATTACCCGGCATTCGCTGCGCTTATGGCAGAGCAGGGAAAGGAATTGCCGGGCTATGTGCAACGGGAATTTGAAGAATTTCTCCAAAGCCCGCGACGCAGCGCCGGCAGGCAGAGCAAGTAGAGGGCAGCGCCTGCAATCCATGCCCACCCGTTCCACGTTGTTATAGAAGCCGCATAGATCGCCGTGAAGAGGAGGGGTCCGACGATCGAGGTCAGGCTGGTGAGCGCCGCCAGTGAGCCTTGCAGCTGCCCCTGACGTTCCTCATCCACCTGCCTGGACAACATTGCTTGCAGCGCCGGCATTCCGATGCCACCCGAAGCAAGCAGGACCATGATCGGGAACGCCATCCATCCCCGTGTCGCGAAGGCAAGCAGGATGTAGCCTGTGCCGTCGGCAATCATTCCGAGCATGAGTGCCCGCCTTTCGCCGAGCCGGGCGGCTACAGGGCCGGTGATCATTGCCTGGGCGAGTGAATGCAGAATGCCAAATGCGGCAAGCGAAATGCCGATCGTGGTCGCGTCCCAGTGAAAGCGATCCTCGCCGAAAATGACCCAAAGCGCGGCCGGCACCTGTCCGACAAGTTGCATGATGAAGAAGACCGCCATCAGGGCGGCGACGACGGTCATGCCCCGGGCCCACCGGAACGAAGCGAGCGGGTTGAGAGCCTCCCGGCGTAACGGCCGGCGTTCGCCTTTGTGCGACTCCGGCAAAAGGAAACAGCCCGTCAGGAAATTGAGGCCGTTCAAGGCTGCCGCGGCGAAGAACGGAGCGTGGGGGGAGAAACCGCCCATCAGCCCACCGAGCACAGGTCCCGCGACCATCCCGAACCCGAAACAGGCGCTCATGAAGCCGAAGTGCCGCGCGCGCTCATCGCCATCAGTGATATCGGCAATATAAGCGCCGGCTACCGCCCCAGTCGCCCCGGTGATGCCGGCCACGATCCGCCCGATATAGAGAACCCAAAGGAAAGGCGCCGTCGCCATGATGGCGTAGTCGACAGCAGCGCCGGCCAGCGAGACGAGCAAGACCGGCCGCCGCCCGAAACGATCCGACAGCGCGCCCAGCACAGGTGCGCAGGCAAATTGCATCAACGCATACAGCGCCAGCAGAATGCCATAGTGGGCGGTGACGTCGTTCGAGTGAACCAGATCGCGCAGGAGGCCCGGCAGCACCGGCATAATCAGGCCGATGCCGA
>NZ_JCAPUG010000004.1:0-81782 GCF_059615875.1 Citrobacter sp. CRE-46
TTGAATAGCGGAACATTTTCCGATGCTACCTATTTCGACTGGTCGGAATACGACTCAGTAAACCAGCGTGAAGCACGCGGTTCTGCTGTTGTTTCTCCGAAGCGTACTCGCCGTCGTCGCGGAACACACTCGACGACGTGTAAGTGTGCTGATCCTAAATATCTTCGACCTGCGAACTTTAACCAGCTCCCGAAAGTCCTTCGGGACGGGTATCATCGTGCCCAGAAACGTCGTTTCTCGCGGCATCCGTATTTCGTGCATATGCGCACAAATGCTGGCCGTGAGCGCGATTTCCGACAGGAACGCCAGCATCTCCTCGATGCACTGGCCGTTCTGGTGGTCAGCGGTTGCGACATTGCCACGTTTAACGTCGCCCTCAACAGTTCACAGATATGCAAGGCGTTAAGTCCCAAAGATTCCCGGGGTGAGGTAATACCTGGTGAAGAGGTCACGCCTTCCCGCGTTTGTCGCGCACTCGATCTGTTAGAAAATTACGGCCTTATCGAGCCGTACATGCGTCGCCTGGACCCGTACACAAAAACATACCTCCCGCGTCATGTCACTTTAACAGAGCAGTTTTTCAAGCTCCTCCAGGTCAATCTCGATCTGCTGTACAAAGAGCGGGAAGAACGTCTGCGCGCGCTGGCTGAGGGGATTCTTGCCCCTGGCGAAGTGATGTCCGTAAAAGCGGCCCGACAGCGCTTCTTTGACGAGAAAGTGGCGCAGGCCCTGAAGGTTCGCCGCGAGCGAGCGATAGAACAGAAGCGCCTTTCCAGAATTGCGCGTTCTACCCGGCTCGATGACCGGCAGTTCCAGATTGCAGCCTGGCTGATCAACACGCGGCCGGAAGTCTCAGGCATGACTCCGGATGATTTCGAGTTGCTGGTCTACCATTACCTGCGTCAGATCAAGCTCAATTTTGACGCTGAGTCACCAGGCTAACTTAACTTTCACTCCTCGTTTTTCCTCTACCGCCGCTGGCGGTTTTTGTGCTTCCCCGCGTTTAAAAACTGGCTGAAAAACCATCAATAAAGCCTGCCGTTACGACACGCATTACCGGCGAAAAACCCCCTGATGATGCAACCTGGTCATGTCCCTGTAGTTATGCACAAATATCCGCAAATATAGAGGACTTCTTACCGGCAATGACTGGAAGTGTTACCCGCAAGTTTTTCTTAATCTTTTGGTAGCCCTGGGCTCTTTCTTACCAACGAACGCTTACGCGCCTTTGCCCTTTTTAAACATTCAATTAAAAACGGATCTTATTCAGTCCCGCTTTCCTGTGGAAAACGGGGATAATGTCCGCCCTTGCAGCGGACTACGTCCGCGCCGGTTCGGAAACAGCAAATGTACCTCCCGCCACTACGCGGCGGGCATCAGTCAGAAGTAAATAGTTACAACATCCAAAATATTTACGCAAAGACATGAACCGTGCACACCTGAACCATCACAGCCCCTCCCCACCACTGAAAAGCGAGGCCGCCCCGGCCCAAAGGGCCGGAACAACATCGCTTTTAATGCTGGATGATGTAACTAAACTTTTTAGTCGCTGTTAGTTATGATCGCTGGAAGTTTTATATAACACGCCCGTAAGCGGCCCTACGGCCCGCTAACGCGGAGATACGCCCCGACTGCGGCTACGCCTTGTCGTGACCACTCCGACAGCGCACATCAATGCCTGCGTCGTTTGAAAGCGGGTTTTGACTTAGCAGGGAAGGGGATGTTGATAGCGATCTTCTATCGATCAACCGGCTGCGCCGGGCTACGGCGCCATTTTGCTACAGTAGCACCACCGACATCGGCTGGCGCCTTTATGCGCTTCGCGCATTCAGAAGACTGACTGCGCACTGCTCGCCAGTCTGAAACATTTACTACCTTCAGAGGCCTCTTTTATGCGATTCGCGTATCTCTGCAGGTTCCGGTCAGTTATACCCGCCCTAAAGGACGGGTTTTATGGCGCTCTGGATAACAGGAGACCGTCATGTCCGGTTCCGTGGGAGCGCAAGGGATGAATTCCATTGCGCGACCCGATAATCCCAAATTGCTGGAGAAGAAAATGGCGCAGACTGACGGCCGATAACCGATTACTCTTACTCGAAGGTTCCCTTCACGCAGGCTTTACCGTCAACCACCATCTGTTTGCCGTGAGCATAAACCTGCTCAATACATAATTCTGGTGTCATAACCAGCAGATCGGCATCCTTACCCGGAGCAATTTCACCTTTAGTGGAAAGGTTAAGAAAGCCTGCCACACTGGTCGTCAGCGGACGCAATGCATCGGTCAGGGTAAACCCGTAATCGTTGACTAATGACTGCACGGTTTCAAGTAAGCTCTCGAAGCCCGCCACACCAATCCCGGTCAGTTTTCCGGCATCATCAAACAACGGCTGGCTACCATTACCATCCGAGCTGACCGTTATCCGGGCAAGCGGAATACCGGCTTTCAGTGCCCGGGCGACAGCTTCAGCCGGTGCGACAGGATCGGGGATTCCGCTGGTGATGTCGATGGTGCCGCCTTTGAGCGCAAAAGCCAGTGCTTCTTCGAACAGCGCCTCATTGCGGTTAACGTGGGTCGGGAGCAACTTGCTCATCGGTACATCGCTATTTTCCAGAATATCATACAGCGGTTTAAGCCCCTTTTTGCTGTCGCCCATATGGAACACGCTGACACCCGGTTTGCTGCCCAGCAGGCCACCCACGCGGGATTCCGCTGCCATATTTGCCAGTTGGTAATCACCAGGTGCGGCAGAACGGTGGTCTGAAACTGCACATTTAACGCCGATGACGCGATCGATCAGCGCCACATCTTTTTCTACCGAACCGGTGATTGTCGGTGAAGGGACATGGTAAGCGCCGGTTAACATCCAGGCGGTAATCCCTTCTTCATTCAGCGCCTGTGTTTTCGCCAGCAGCGATTCCGGATGACGGGTCACGGAGTCGGTGCCGAGCAAACCAATGACGGTAGTAACCCCGGCTTCAGTCAGTCTGCTCAGTCTGACTTCTGGCGTACGGGTAGTGGGACCCGCTTCACCACCGCCGCCAATCAGGTGAACATGCTGATCGATAAAGCCAGGACACAGAATCAGTCCCCTGAGATTGATAACCTTACAATCTGGCACGATGTGAGGAGAGATATCGCGTGCCACAGCAATAATCTTGCCGTTGGCGAGAAGCACGTCGCTGATCCCCTGGTCTTCCGGGGTGTAAAGATGCGCACCTTGCATCAACGTAAACTCTGCGAAGGATAAATCAGGCATGATAATTCCCTTTTAAACAATGATCTGCATAACCCAGATCGACAGCAGTGCGTTGATGGCACACACGGCGATGATGTGGGGATAATATTTGGCGTTTACTTCGGCGGTACCGAGGCAGCGACCCACGTTCTGCACAGGGTTACCCATCAGGTATATCGCCGGAAGCAGCACGGTGACGTCGTGACCATTTAAGGCTCCCGCCGTGAGCAGACTGGCAGAAACGCCTACCGCGCCGCCCATGCTCATTAGCGACGCTAAAAGCACGGTGGCGGCTTCACCGGGAAGTCCCCACAGAGCCATAACGGGCTGGCAAATGTGCCCAACCCAGTCAAGTAAACCGGTAATTTTCAGCGCCTGAATAATGACGAATGCCATAACAACGTTCGGCAGCAGGTTAGTGGTGGCAATCGTAAAGCCGCGGCGGGCACCATCGATGAACATGTCCATGACATTTTTGCGTACCTGAGTGGTCATGCTTGTGCTCCTTGCGTTGGGTTACGGCGTTCTTCAAAATTGATCCAGATACGTAGCAGGTTGGCACCGACAAATTTAAACACCAGGATGACAGCCAGAGGGACGATAACGGACGTTCCCAGAAACGCGAAGACAGCAACACCAGAGGAAAAATAGTTGGTAATAATTGCGCTGCCGCTGGTCTGGTACGCTGCAAAAATGACTTTATCGCGCTCAGTGATTTCGCCATCCTGCGCCAGTTCTTTCGTCATCCCCGCGGCGGCATCGGTGTTTTGTAAGTTAGCGATGAGCGCCAGCGAGCAGATGCCCGGAATACCCAGCAGGGGTTTCAGGATGGGCGTCATCAGCTGTTGCGCCGCACGCAATCCGCCAAGACCGTCGGTGATAGAAATAATGCCCAGTGACAAAATGACAGAGGGAGCGAGTTCCAGCGCGAAAAGAAAACCATCTTTTGCGCCCGTACCGCCCGCGCCCCGGAAGGTTACGGTCGTTTGTTCAGCGCCATTTGCGATCTGGCCAAACGAACCGTTCAGCACGGTAAAATCAAAAACACGCCACCAACCTTCCGTTCCGGAAAATACGCCGGAAAAGAAAATGATGGTCAGAAAAAAAGCCAGGTATCCCTTGAGTCCGACTTTATCTGTTGCAGGCGGCAACGCCGCCTGTTCCCTTTGTTGCGCCATAGCGAACCCCGTTATTTTTTTGATGATGTTGTTTGTTGCGGCAGGCCAGAAGTGGCCATCACTCAATGACCTTAACAGTCATGTGGGTATGGGGAAAATGCAAAAATGTTTCTTTTAATTCGTTTTTTGCATAGGGCGACAGAATGAATGATAAATGACACCATCTGCAGACATTCAGTTGAATCTATCCGGGGGGCGTTTGGGAAACGGACAATATTGAACGTTAAGGTTATTTTTTGACCTGTCTACTTTAGCTGGACTCAGCCGACTACCGGAATCGTCCTTGCCCCATTCAACCAGTATAGCGCGGGCGAACATCCTGCTGCGATGGCCTGACCTGTTCAAAAACAGGCCTGTCATACAATAATTCTCAATATCTAAACATCCACCCAGTAGAGCAGGGATCAGCAGCTGTGCGGCGTCGCTGCGCATTCCTTACTTTATTTCCGGGTATAATCCCCTGTATATTTTCGGTTACCTTTTGTACTGAAAAGGAGTTCGATTCTTATGGCTATGAAACTGGTCCGCAAAAAAATATCCGTGGCGACCTTATTCGCTGGCTTACGCACGATGAAGAAATGGCCGTTAAGAATATTTCCGGACTCAGAGACTTTACCGATCGGCCGCAGCATTCTCTGGCCACTCAGGTTCTCAGGGAAATGCGTCGGCTTGAGGCCTGGCTGCAGTGCGACTGTGTTCCGGGGGATTCACCGGCGATGAATACTGCCAGTCTGTACAAAGATACAGGAAAACTATATCTGTCCGGCTTTAACCATGAACATGCAACCGGCTGTCCTATGTACCGGCCGTTCAGCGGTGATGCCGGGGCAACATCTTCCGGTGCCCGGAAACGTGCCGGAAGCCGGCGGATTAATTACCGAAATTTTCTGCCTCCGGATGATGAACAGGCCACAATCAGGATGCCCGGACGTCCTGAACCACAAAGAGATGATCGAACCCGGCGTACGCGTCGACCGCGAATTGCCCGCCTTTTACTTTCCCTTATTGAAAATGCTGGCCTTAACCAGCTGACCACACTCTGTCCTCTCCCATCCCGGAGTATCAGGGATTCTCTGATTGACCTGCAAATTGTCACGCAAAATCATGAGTTTATACGTGGACGCTGCTTGTCTGAAATTGTGCGCTTTCAGCCCGGTATGGGGGCTTATGCTCAGGAACAGCTGATGAAGGAACTTGAGCAACCGGATACACACTGGCCAGCCGGCAGAACTCGTATGTTCTTCCAGATTTTTATGTCCGACCATGTCAGTCGGGCTGAAGTGGCATTCCACTGGTCAGATGGTGCCAGAGTGTTCCGTCCGGAACGTGGAGTCAGCATCAACGGCGAATCACTGGAAGGAGGGCGTCCTCCCTACTGGGTTATCCTTTCATTCCGCCGGGGAGATGACGGGAAAATTATCTGCAGCGAAGGGTATGCTCATGCACTTTTCCATAAGGTGTGCCCGGTCCCGGTGGACAGTGATCTCGAGCGCGGCACGCTGAAAAGCCTGTCAACCGTTGCAAAATGGCTCAGTAATAAGCCAGATGCTCCCAAACTGAGTCTGGAGAAACCCTTATTTGATATTGAAATCTGCACCGATGGTGAAAATGGGTATGTACTCCCTGATTTTATCGTCATGGCAACAATGAAAGATGGCAAAGGCTCCAGAGTGGTCATTGAAACAATGGGATACACCGATGATGACTATTGTGAGAGGAAAGCCGAACAACATAAGGGAATGCGTCAGATTGGACTTCTCCAGACTGATCCCCCCAGGTGGCCACAGGAAATAAAGACGTCTTTCGAAAGACATCTCTTTGGTGTCCTTTATAATCTCAATACACCAGAACTAATAAAAACTGATGAGGCATTAAATTAAAGGCTATATTTTATTATGGTGTTGATATTATAACTATTTTTAAGGGAGGTTATTATACCTCCCTTAATGCACATGGAAAGCACTTTTCAAGCTATTTCTTTTCATTCAACAGGTAAATTGTGTTTTTTAATGAAAGACAGCTTATCCCAGTACCCTCTTTGAAAGATAATTTTATTATTTACTATTTGAAAAAAACCACAACCTCTCAAACCTAATGATGAACGCCACTCTAAAATTGCCCATTGTCCATCTTCGAAAATATTTTCGACGATACAAACCATATCAGGGATAGAAAAATCTTGTTCAAACATTTTCCTTATAGCCTCTTTCCCAATAACAGGCTCATTAGCAACCTGATGGTTTATTGCATTATCATCATATAATTCTGAAATAGTTTCTACATCTGCATTATTAAATGCGTCAACCCATTGGCAAAGAATCTCTTTTGGCTTCATGTAATTTATCTCCAAACCTGTAAGCATTTCAAAATGTTGGATTGCAATCAAAAATCATCAATTTCAATATTTATTTAAAACATGGCTAAATTTAAAATACAATAGTAATTCCAATATCACAAGCCATAGTGTGAGGAAAATCTCATTTTATTTAATGTTTATTTCCTTCCATTTCACAATTCACTTAGGATAAAGTTGTTTTCAAATTTGGAATGCATATCACCGTACCGAGCGTGGAGTATGTTTACTTTCAGTCACTGGAGTACCTCGGTGGTAATGATAGTAAAGACTCTCAAATATGCATAATAACAATCCAAACCATACAGCTGAAAAACAGAATAACTCAGGGTAATTAATAACCTCTTTAAAAATAAGTATGGCTATAATAAATTGCAGGGATGGTTCTATATACTGAGCAAGACCTGTCACAATAAGAGATGTATGATTTAGCGCAACGGCAAATAACACTAATGGGATAACTGTAACTGGGGCGGTCAGAATATAGAGGAACAGAGGGATATCATGTGATGTTGTTGCACTGGCGCCAGTATATATAAAGATGAAAAGAGCAACAGGCAAGGCCCAGAATGTTTCAAGTGTGATTGAGGTTATGGGGTCATAACGAATGAATTTTCGCGCCAGACCGTACAATGCAAATGAAAATCCCATGACCAGCGCAAGCAGAGGAAAACTGTTTGCTGAAAAGATTTGATAGGCAAGACCACACACGCCGGAAAAGACCGCTATAATTTGAAACAATGATAATTTTTCTTTCAGGAACACACACCCAAGACAAATAACAAAAAGTGGATTGATAAAATAGCCCAGACTGGCATCAAGCACCTTATGATTTGTGAGCGCATAAATAAAAGCCGACCATGAAACCACCATTAATAATCCTGCTATCATGCAGGATATGAATGATGTTTTATCTTTAAGCAAATCGCGAACCAATGTTCTCTTACGAAATAACAGTCTTATTGGCAGTAACAAAGGAATAGACCAGACAACTCTGTACATCAAAATCTCAGCCAGTGCTCCGCCTGACAAGTATTGATAAAATAAGGGAATTAGGCCCCATAATACAAATGCCAGAACAACAACTGCGGGTCCATTTCGCAGAAACTTTACCATTTAAGTAGATCCTTGCATGCTGTGGCGATGTGTCCTGCTGTAGAACCGGTTGCCTGACCGTAACCGACGAGGTTTCAGTTACAGAACTTCATCTCATCTACAGTCTGGTTGATATTCAAAATCAGAGGGAATTTTATCACAACCGTATCTGATAATAAGATGACAAAAATCAATGGCAACAGCTTTCATTGCCTGAGTGAAACGTGGGTATAAATACTGTTGTAAGCGCAGTTGTACGGGTGGTATAGTCAAACAACACAATTTAATACAGTTGTTTTCCCAGCTGGCGCGGCTCATAAATTTCCCTTTCCTGACAGCCCAAGAAGGAACTCACGGCACAGTATGTTGAAACCGGAACAGATTAAACCTGGTGGGCTCCTGACCAGTATCCATGATCAGAAACTGACAGAGTTACTCAATCAAATTTCACGTAATATCGAGATGGCTCAGTCAAAAGATGAACTGATCGCTATCATTGGCCTGGTTAAGTCTTTTGGCGCTCCCCTGAAATTCAGCCACAGCCGCTATAAACTTCTGGCACTTTTCACAGGCCTTATTGCGCTGACTATGGGACTATTTTCTGATGAGTTTTATATAAAATTTCATTACCAGTCGACGGCGTTTACTGTTTTCTTCGCACTTTGTACTGCCGCACTGATTTTTTTTATGTGGCGCAAAAGTTCCCGTGTGCGTTCTCTGGCCGAACGACTCTATCTCCGGGCTCTGTTATTCGATAACCAGTTATACGAATTAACATCTGAATTGTCATTATTTGAATCGCAATTGTTTAATGATTATTGTGAATTCAGACGGGGTAATTACTCCCGGGAAATAAAAAAAGGGTACAGGGGTAATTACAAGGGCAATCTCCATACGTTCGATTACACTGTTTACCATTTTCATTATGTTGATAAACGCACTGAAACTGAAACAGACAGTAAGGGGCATACCAGAACCCGGACGGTTTATGATCATTATAATCGCTACGGGATAGCATTAGAGTTTCGTTTTGTAAGGCAGCTGGCCATCACGGGTAAATCGATTAGTGGTTTTAAAGGTAAACGCTACAAGACATCATCTAATCAATTTAACCGCCTGTTTAAGGTCGTTGCACATGATGAGATGGTGGCTGCGCGTTTTCTGATGCCGGCAGTCGTGTTAACCTGTGAGGAAGCTGCGAATGAATTTGAGTCACTTAATCTTGAGTTTAGCAGTGTAGCTGGCTTATGTATGTCCTTCGAAGATGACAATGTCGTTTACGGAGACCCTCAATTTGATTTTAATTCACCGGATGACTTCATGTGCGAAGTCAGAGAGTATAATCCACTCCCTAAGTTAAGAACGGCGCTGGAATTTATTCATACGTTAATGATGTTCTCAGATAATAACTTCAGAAAGGATAATGAATAATGGAAGTACTTGTATTGGTGGGATTAGTGGCTGTCATTATTCTTACAGTCATCGTTATTTATAACAACATTATAAAGCGTATGAACGCAGTTGCCCGCGCGTGGACTGATGTCGTCGTCCAGGAGCGACAGAAGAACAATGTACTGCCCTCACTGGAGAAGATAGCCTCCGGGTATGAAGAGTACGAGGCAACGATCATGACGCAGATTACGAGGCTTCGTGCTGATCTAAAGCGACTGGATGCGGCTAACATGGATTTTAGTGCACTGAATGATACGCGCAGCCATACAACAGCTCTGCTCAATGGCCTGTATGCCGTTGCCGAGAACTACCCGGTACTGAAGGCTTCCGATTTGTATCGCGGGCTGATGGCGGAAATCTCTGAGCAGCAGCAGAATATCAGCGCCGCCATTCGCATCTTTAACAGAAACGTTGAAGACTTCAATAACGGCATCGAGATGTTTCCACACTCACTGGTTAACAGTCTGTTCAATAAAAAACATAAGCTGGCCACGTTCAAGGATACTCAGGCTGAGAGCGGCTTTGAGTACAGTCCTGACATTCACTAATCATTACCTGGTACAGAGAAAATCTACTGTACCGGGTTACCACACCGGTACGTCGGTCATTTACTATCAGATTAATATGGCCTCTCGTGAGTGGTTATCAGCGCTGCACACGTAATAACTGGTGACTACGCATTGCAGATAAGAGGTTCCTGCTTTCATGTAACGATAGAAAGTTCTCGCTGTGATGCATCCAGGTCAACCCCAATGTTTCCGGGCCAAAGTTCCTGCTGGTATGCGAACAGTGAAAACTTGGATGGTAAAGGGGTCTGACGCTCAGTGGAACGAAAACTCACGTTAAGGGATTTTGGTCATGAGATTATCAAAAAGGATCTTCACCTAGATCCTTTTAAATTAAAAATGAAGTTTTAAATCAATCTAAAGTATATATGAGTAAACTTGGTCTGACAGTTACCAATGCTTAATCAGTGAGGCACCTATCTCAGCGATCTGTCTATTTCGTTCATCCATAGTTGCCTGACTCCCCGTCGTGTAGATAACTACGATACGGGAGGGCTTACCATCTGGCCCCAGTGCTGCAATGATACCGCGAGACCCACGCTCACCGGCTCCAGATTTATCAGCAATAAACCAGCCAGCCGGAAGGGCCGAGCGCAGAAGTGGTCCTGCAACTTTATCCGCCTCCATCCAGTCTATTAATTGTTGCCGGGAAGCTAGAGTAAGTAGTTCGCCAGTTAATAGTTTGCGCAACGTTGTTGCCATTGCTGCAGGCATCGTGGTGTCACGCTCGTCGTTTGGTATGGCTTCATTCAGCTCCGGTTCCCAACGATCAAGGCGAGTTACATGATCCCCCATGTTGTGCAAAAAAGCGGTTAGCTCCTTCGGTCCTCCGATCGTTGTCAGAAGTAAGTTGGCAGCAGTGTTATCACTCATGGTTATGGCAGCACTGCATAATTCTCTTACTGTCATGCCATCCGTAAGATGCTTTTCTGTGACTGGTGAGTACTCAACCAAGTCATTCTGAGAATAGTGTATGCGGCGACCGAGTTGCTCTTGCCCGGCGTCAACACGGGATAATACCGCACCACATAGCAGAACTTTAAAAGTGCTCATCATTGGAAAACGTTCTTCGGGGCGAAAACTCTCAAGGATCTTACCGCTGTTGAGATCCAGTTCGATGTAACCCACTCGTGCACCCAACTGATCTTCAGCATCTTTTACTTTCACCAGCGTTTCTGGGTGAGCAAAAACAGGAAGGCAAAATGCCGCAAAAAAGGGAATAAGGGCGACACGAAAATGTTGAATACTCATACTCTTCCTTTTTCAATATTATTGAAGCATTTACCAGGGTTATTGTCTCATGAGCGGATACATATTTGAATGTATTTAGAAAAATAAACAAATAGGGGTTCCGCGCACATTTCCCCGAAAAGTGCCACCTGACGTCTAAGAAACCATTATTATCATGACATTAACCTATAAAAATAGGCGTATCACGAGGCCCTTTCGTCTTCAAGAATTTTATAAACCGTGGAGCGGGCAATACTGAGCTGATGAGCAATTTCCGTTGCACCAGTGCCCTTCTGATGAAGCGTCAGCACGACGTTCCTGTCCACGGTACGCCTGCGGCCAAATTTGATTCCTTTCAGCTTTGCTTCCTGTCGGCCCTCATTCGTGCGTTCTAGGATCCTCCGGCGTTCAGCCTGTGCCACAGCCGACAGGATGGTGACCACCATTTGCCCCATATCACCGTCGGTACTGATCCCGTCATCAATGAACCGGACTGCCACGCCCTGAGCGTCAAATTCCTTTATCAGTTGGATCATATCGGCAGTGTCGCGGCCAAGACGGTCGAGCTTCTTAACCAGAATGACATCACCTTCCTCCACCTTCATCCTCAGCAAATCCAGCCCTTCCCGGTCTGTTGAACTGCCGGATGCCTTATCGGTAAATATACGGTTTGCTTTCACACCTGCGTCTTTGAGTGCTCTGACCTGAAGATCAAGAGACTGCTGACTGGTTGAGACCCGAGCGTAACCAAAAAGTCGCATAAAAATGTACCTTAAATCGAATATCGGACAACTCATGTCTATTATTACAAATTTACGATTTAATAGACATATTAATGTAACAGTTTTACGATGTCCGATAATTTATAATATTTCGAACGGTTGCAGTTGTGTTAAAAAAGCCGTCAGGCAGGGAGGCCGATATGCCCGTTGATTTTTTGACCACTGAGCAGGTTGAGAGTTATGGCAGGTTCACTGGCGAACCCGATGAACTTCAGCTGGCGCGTTATTTTCATCTTGATGAAGCGGATAAAGAATTTATCGGGAAAAGCCGGGGTGATCACAATCGACTTGGTATTGCCCTGCAAATCGGGTGTGTGCGTTTTCTGGGCACTTTTCTTACTGACATGAATCATATTCCTTCCGGCGTCCGGCATTTTACCGCCAGACAGCTCGGGATTCGTGATATCACCGTTCTTGCAGAATACGGTCAGAGGGAAAATACCCGCCGTGAGCATGCAGCGCTGATACGTCAGCACTATCAGTATCGTGAATTTGCCTGGCCCTGGACATTTCGCCTTACCCGTCTTTTATATACCCGGAGCTGGATAAGCAACGAACGTCCTGGCCTGCTTTTCGACCTGGCGACAGGGTGGCTTATGCAACATCGTATTATTCTCCCCGGAGCCACCACGCTGACCCGGTTGATTTCAGAGGTAAGGGAAAAGGCGACGTTGCGCCTGTGGAACAAACTGGCACTGATACCGTCAGCCGAACAGCGTTCACAGCTGGAGATGCTGCTGGGGCCAACTGATTGCAGCCGCCTGTCTTTACTGGAATCACTGAAAAAAGGCCCTGTGACCATCAGTGGTCCGGCGTTTAATGAAGCAATTGAACGCTGGAAAACTCTGAACGATTTTGGCCTGCATGCTGAAAACCTGAGTACACTCCCGGCTGTGCGCCTGAAAAATCTCGCACGTTATGCTGGTATGACTTCGGTGTTCAATATTGCCAGGATGTCACCGCAGAAAAGGATGGCGGTTCTGGTTGCCTTTGTCCTTGCATGGGAAACGCTGGCGCTGGATGATGCACTGGACGTTCTGGACGCCATGCTGGCCGTTATCATCCGTGACGCCAGAAAGATTGGGCAGAAAAAACGGCTCCGCTCGCTGAAGGATCTGGATAAATCTGCATTGGCGCTCGCCAGCGCATGTTCGTACTTGCTGAAAGAAGAAACACCGGACGAATCGATTCGTGCTGAGGTGTTCAGCTACATCCCTAGGCAAAAGCTGGCTGAAATCATCACGCTTGTCCGTGAAATTGCCCGGCCCTCAGACGATAATTTTCATGACGAAATGGTGGAGCAGTACGGGCGCGTTCGTCGTTTCCTGCCCCATCTGCTGAATACCGTTAAATTTTCATCCGCACCTGCCGGGGTTACCACTCTGAATGCCTGTGACTACCTCAGCCGGGAGTTCAGCTCACGGCGGCAGTTTTTTGACGACGCACCAACGGAAATCATCAGTCAGTCATGGAAACGGCTGGTGATTAACAAGGAAAAACATATCACCCGAAGGGGATACACGCTCTGCTTTCTCAGTAAACTGCAGGATAGTCTGAGACGGAGGGATGTCTACGTTACCGGCAGTAACCGGTGGGGAGATCCTCGTGCAAGATTACTACAGGGTGCTGACTGGCAGGCAAATCGGATTAAGGTTTATCGTTCTTTGGGGCACCCGACAGACCCGCAGGAAGCAATAAAATCTCTGGGCCATCAGCTTGATAGTCGTTACAGACAGGTTGCTGCACGTCTTGGCGAAAATGAGGCTGTCGAACTCGATGTTTCTGGCCCGAAGCCCCGGTTGACAATTTCTCCCCTCGCCAGTCTTGATGAGCCGGACAGTCTGAAACGACTGAGCAAAATGATCAGTGATCTGCTCCCTCCGGTGGATTTAACGGAGTTGCTGCTCGAAATTAACGCCCATACCGGATTTGCTGATGAGTTTTTCCATGCCAGTGAAGCCAGTGCCAGAGTTGATGATCTGCCCGTCAGCATCAGCGCCGTGCTGATGGCTGAAGCCTGCAATATCGGTCTGGAACCACTGATCAGATCAAATGTTCCTGCACTGACCCGACACCGGCTGAACTGGACAAAAGCGAACTATCTGCGGGCTGAAACTATCACCAGCGCTAATGCCAGACTGGTTGATTTTCAGGCAACGCTGCCACTGGCACAGATATGGGGTGGAGGAGAAGTGGCATCTGCAGATGGAATGCGCTTTGTTACGCCAGTCAGAACAATCAATGCCGGACCGAACCGCAAATACTTTGGTAATAACAGAGGGATCACCTGGTACAACTTTGTGTCCGATCAGTATTCCGGCTTTCATGGCATCGTTATACCGGGGACGCTGAGGGACTCTATCTTTGTGCTGGAAGGCCTTCTGGAACAGGAGACCGGGCTGAATCCAACCGAAATTATGACCGATACGGCAGGTGCCAGCGATCTTGTCTTTGGCCTTTTCTGGCTGCTGGGATACCAGTTTTCTCCACGCCTGGCTGATGCCGGTGCTTCGGTTTTCTGGCGAATGGACCATGATGCCGACTATGGCGTGCTGAATGATATTGCCAGAGGGCAATCAGATCCCCGAAAAATAGTCCTTCAGTGGGACGAAATGATCCGGACCGCAGGCTCCCTGAAGCTGGGCAAAGTACAGGCCTCAGTGCTGGTCCGTTCATTGCTGAAAAGTGAACGTCCCTCCGGACTGACTCAGGCAATCATTGAAGTGGGGCGCATCAACAAAACGCTGTATCTGCTTAATTATATTGATGATGAAGATTACCGCCGGCGCATTCTGACCCAGCTTAATCGGGGAGAAAGCCGTCATGCAGTTGCCAGAGCCATCTGTCACGGTCAAAAAGGTGAGATAAGAAAACGATATACCGACGGTCAGGAAGATCAGTTGGGAGCTCTGGGGCTGGTCACTAACGCCGTCGTGTTATGGAACACTATTTATATGCAGGCAGCTCTGGATCATCTCCGGGCGCAGGGTGAAACACTGAATGATGAAGATATCGCACGCCTCTCCCCGCTTTGCCACGGACATATCAATATGCTCGGCCATTATTCCTTCACGCTGGCAGAACTGGTGACCAAAGGTCATCTGAGACCATTAAAAGAGGCGTCAGAGGCAGAAAACGTTGCTTAACGTGAGTTTTCGTTCCACTGAGCGTCAGACCCCTTATTCTGCGGGAAGACTGGGAATTCAGTCCCAGTCATAAAAAACAGCCCGGTTATACTCAGGCCATCGAGCATATCGGTTTCATTCTGCAGGGATACGAACTCTTCACCTTCAATATGGTTCATGCACCAAACCCGGATAATCCGGACGTTGCGGTGATAAAAGACTTTGAACGCCGCCTCAACCACCGGTTTCTGCGAAAAGAAGGGGCTGTGTGGTATGCCGATTTCACCGCAAACCCCTTCCCGGATGAATTACCCGTATCGGGGAGCTACATTGAAGGGGCCAAAAAGAGTATCACCGTCAATGCCTACGAGCGGGATCCGGAAGCCCGTCAGGCCTGTATCCGTCACCACGGAGCTGTGTGCAAATGCTGTGGTTTCGATTTTGAGAAAACGTATGGTGAACACGGGAAAGGATTCATCCACGTTCACCACGTCAGGCCTCTGAGAACGCTGGGGGAAGGGTACCGGATAGATCCGGTCACGGAGCTGGTCCCCCTGTGTCCGAACTGCCATGCAATGGTTCACCGGGGAAACGAGGCTAAGCCTTTGTCTGTGGATGAACTCCGTCACCTGATTAAACAACAAAACGGAACTGTCAGTGTGGAATTGACCAGAGAGAACGTATGCGGGTAGCCGAAAATATCATACTGGGTGCGCTGCTTCGGGGTGGCTGCATTAAAACTTTTTACCGGATACCGGCACGACAGATGACGCAGTCTGTGGTCCGGCTACCCGACGGGTATGTGCTGGAGTCTCCCGGGGAGGCTGATGACATTCTGCTCAGCCACATAGATTTCCAGATGCTGGCAAAATTACTGGTCCAGACGGAAAGCTGGGAACAGGTGGTCGGCGTAACCTGTTTTGGCGGGGCCACCTGGGTGCTGAAACCAGAGAGCTGAACAGGGGCGGCTGTTTGGGAAACGCCGTACAGCGCGGGGTTAGCCCCTATTGCTACAGGCAAGCCAGTTCAAAAAACAGGCTTGCCGTACAATAATTCTCTATATCCAAACAGCCCCCTAAAACAACGGTGACAGACCGGGATATTCAGAGTGCCTGAATACCGGAGGACCTTAGTGGTTTTATGACAATGACGGATAATACTGATGACAGTTCTTTTTTTTAAAGCGTTTACCCTGACGCTGCTGGGCCTTCTGCCGATGGTCAATCCGCCCACCACCGCCACGCTGTTGCTGGGGCTGACCCGGGGTATGTCCGCGCAGCAGGTCAGTGAACAGATTAATAAAACCGCGATTTATCTGTTCATTACCTTGTGTATCACACTTTTTGCCGGCACCTCCGTCCTGAGTTTCTTTGGCCTCACGCTACCCAGCCTCAGGCTGGCGGGCGGGCTGGTGATATCGGTTATCGGGTTTCGGATGCTGTTCCCTTCGTCTGCCGGGCAGCAGAACAGCCAGGCTTCAGGTGCCATTGCGTTTGTCCCGCTGACCATTCCGAGCCTGTGCGGGCCGGGAACGATGGCGCTGGTGCTGAGCGGAGCCGTTGAGATTGCGGCACTCTCTCCGGAAATTCCCCGGCTGCCCTTATGGAGCGGTATGGTCGCGGCTTTCGCCGCCCTGAGTGCCATCAGCTGGGGGATTCTGAGAATGGCTACTCCCGTCTGCCGTTTCATGGGCGAGTCAGGCATCGATGCCCTGACCCGGATTATGGGATTTTTGCTGATTTGTATGGGGATGCAGTTTGGTATTACCGCTGTCCGGGATGTGGTTGCCGGATTCTGACAGGTAATACGGCCGTTGCTGTATAATTAATCGTCAGAACTGAGGTGTCAGATATGGTACTTCCGGTACTTAACCAGGGTATTGCATAGCAGTTGTACCTTTTTTGTGCCGGAAGTGCCGCCAGTTTGTGTTGTGTCATTGATTGATATTTTCTGGTGTTCCACAAATGTTAAAATTTTCGTGATAACTCCGGGAAACGGGGCGTGTTCACGTATAGTTGCTGTGGATTAACTGACCAGAGGAAGGGTCATGAAAAAAACACTGGCAACACTGCTCTTAACTGTCTCATCTGCGGCCTGTGCCGACATCAATCTCTATGGCCCGGGTGGCCCCCACACGGCCCTGCAGGACGCCGCAGCGCTTTACACACAGAAAACCGGAGTGCCGGTCACGGTACACTACGGACCACAGGCAAAGTGGAATGAGGAAGCCCGGAAGAATGCGGACATTCTGTTTGGCGCCTCCGAGCAGTCCGCACTGGCCATCGCCCGTGACCACCAGGATAACTTCAGCGAGAAGGATATTGAGCCACTGTACCTGCGTAAGAGTATCCTCCTGGTGAAAAAGGGTAACCCGAAGAATATACAGGGTGTTGAAGACCTGGCCCGCCCGGGTGTCGGGATTATCGTGAACGACGGGGGCGGAAGCAGCAACACCTCCGGTACCGGAGTATGGGAAGATATTGCCGGACGGAAAGGGAACATTGAGACCGTGGCCGGCATTCGCAAGAATATCATCCTGTTTGCTCCCAACAGCGGTACGGCCCGTAAGGCGCTGGAGAATCAGTCGGGCGCTGATGTCTGGATTACCTGGGCAGACTGGGCGGCCAGTAATCCGGGGATTGGTGATGTGGTGGACATAGCACCGGACTATGCCATCTGGCGGGATATGAATATTGCCGTTCGTAAGGGGGCTGATGCTGAAACCCGCCAGTTTGCTGCATGGCTGCGTTCTGATGAAGCAGCGCCGGCATTCAGGAAGTATGGCTGGGTCAGGCAGGCCACTCCGTAAATCATCTGGCCCCGTGTTCCGGGGCCATTATCCAGTGCGGGTCAGTCTTTGTTGTTCTTTTTCAGCCAGGCCTGCATCTGGTCAATCTCCGGCTGCTGTGCGTTGATGATGTCCTCTGCCAGTTTGCGCATCTCCGGGTCCTGACCGTACTTCAGCTGCGTTTTCGCCATTTCAATCGCGCCTTCATGGTGCGCCGTCATGCTTTCGGCAAACGCCACGTCCGGGTCCTGAGCCATCGCCCCCTTCATCATGCCGTCATGCATCTTCTGCATCCCGTCCAGGTATTCCTGGCTGGCGGGTGATGATGGAGTAATGTGTTCGCTCATGTTGTGCTGGCCGTTACCGGCAGCCCAGGCGACAGAGACCACGAGAAAGGTGCTCAGAAGGATAATTTTCTTCACTGGTGATGCTTCCGTTCGGTTAAAAACGGGCAGTGTAACCAGACTTAACCACCTTAAAAGTAAGGAATTGTAATCCTGCATCGCCTGTTAAATCGCCGGTGTTAAAATGTAATCCCGTATCGTGATTATCCGGAATCTCACTTTGTCCGTTTCAGAACAAGCAGCCCGAAGCGCCCACCTGGCCTGGTGCGCCCTGATTGCCCTCCATCTTGCCCGCCAGGAGGGCCATGTTCACTCCGAATCCCAGGAAAACCTGTTTCTGCTGCGCTGGCTGGCCGGCGCTGAAAAACAGCGTCGTTTTTCCCGGGACGTGGCCAGGGATATCAGCTGGCTGCTGAATCAGGGCCGGCTGTCCGGTATGAACGCCCGGCTTCGCAGCAAACTGGACTTTCTCTGGCGCGCCGGCAGTGGTGATATCCTGGCGCAGACCGACATGTTCCGCCTGAGCTGGGGGCTGGATACGCTCAAAGGCTACAAATGGGGCTACTACGTCCTGTCCGACAGTGAATGGTCCGGCCGGCGCCGGATGCGCCTCAGCCCGGACGTCAATGCGGTCAGCCTCCTTCAGTCTTCACTGGCGCGGGCATTCGCGGACGACGGCAGCCAGTTGCATCCGGTCAGGGTGAAGGTGAACGGCAATGTCGCTGCCCTGGAAGCGCTGCTGACCAGCTGCGGATGGCGGCTACAGCAGGCTGATGACGGAGAGCACTGTCTGCTGGCCGGTCTGGCTGAAACCGGGGAGGCTTCACGTGTGGCGTAAACTGATCCGCAGCACGCCGGGCCAGTTGATTGTTTTTTGGGGCATGGTCGGGCTCTGGATGACCGTCTGGTTTGCGACGGACTGGCTGCATGATTATTACTGATACGGCCTTCCGGGACTTTTCCACCCTGAATACCCGTCAGTGTGATGTCCTGAAGCGGGTCGCCTTCGCGGCGATGATTCTGGATCACCTGAACACCGCCTCTGGCCTGAATGACACCCTGCTGCAGGCGGTCGGCCGTCTGGCGTTTCCGCTGTTCGCTCTGGTCTGGGGTTGCAATATCGCCCGCCACTCCGTCATGCAGGCCGGCCTCAACCGCCTCTGGCTGATGGCGCTGCTGGCCCAGCCCGGTTTCTGGCTGGCCTTTCGCGATACCGGTGTGCAGTGGTGGCAGGTCAATATCCTGTTCACTTTTGCCGTCATGGGCCAGGTGGTGCGTTTCATGCAGTCTCCCTGCAACCGCACGGCCTTCGTTTCCCTGCTGGCACTGTCTGTGTACATACCTGCATCGGGTGCCAGCTATGAGCTGCGCGGACTGCTGTTGCTGATGATGTGTGCTCTTTTCTTCCTGACGACCGGGCGCCTGCAGATAATGGCGGCGGTCGGGCTGGTGATGTCTGTCCTGCTGCTCAATGCCCCGTCCGGGGGCGTGATGATGCTGTCCGGTCTGCTGCTGAGCCTGATGACCCTCATCGTGGTCTGCCGGCATGTGCCACAGGGTGAGCGACTCCCCGGTGGCCGCTGGTTTGCACACCTCTATGCCCTGCATCTTACCGTCATCGGGGGCGTGCTGTGCCTCGTCTGATTCTTCTGCTTCTGCTGATACTGGCGCCTGCTGTACAGGCCACGCTGACCGGGTGGGTAGTCCGGGTTATCGATGGCGATACCCTGGTGATGCTGGCTGCACCGGTAACTGAAGTCCGTATCCGGCTGGCGGGCATCGATGCGCCGGAGAACGGTCAGCCTTTCGGACAACATGCCCGCCAGTTCCTCGCCTCACGGGTTGCAGGCAGGGTGGTGGAAATATCCGCGGACACCCGGGACCGCTACGGGAGAGTTCTGGGAACACTATGGGCCGACGGCCGGGACATTAACGCTGAACTGGTCTGCGGCGGCATGGCCTGGGCATACCGGGTCCGGAGCGAGGCGCAAAACCCGGCATACCTGCAGTGTGAGAACGCAGCCCGGGAGCAGAAAAAGGGGCTGTGGCAGGCGCCTTCGCCGGTTCCGCCCTGGCAGTGGCGTAAAACGTTGCGTCCTGACGTATAATCCCGACATTCATTTTCAGTTCACCACAAGGAGCCACCGGTGAGTGAGCGTCCGGTCCTTACCCTGAAACGCCGTCCCGCTGCACAAACATCTGTGCCAGAATCCACCGGCGATATGACCCCGGTCGTGCGTCGCCGCAAAACGGTGGTAGTGGTCGCCGCGCCTGACCCGCGTAAACAGCAAAAGCAGGCGCAGAAAGATGCGGAGAAAGCTGCAGAGGCGAAACGTAAAGCGGCGGCGAAGGAAGAACGGCGCCGTCAGTGGCTGCTGAAGAATGCCCGTCCGCCCAAAAAAACAAAAGCACCGGTCCGCCCTCCCCGTCCGGTCCGACTGATGCCGGTGGCGGATGCGCTCCGGGTGCTGGCAGAGTTCTGGCCACGGCTGTTTAACCTGGAATTACCGCTGCGACTGATGAAAACCGGTATCCGGGAGGAGATGGAAGCCGATATCGTTGCCCGCCAGTTGCCCGTATCCTCGAAGCAGCTGCGGCGCTGCCTGCGGAGTCTGACCCGGAGTGAGGGCTATCTGAATGCCACTACACCCGGAGGTAAACGCTACGGTCTGGACGGACTACCTGTGGGGGGGGTAACCGAAGAGGAATATCAGCTGAGCCGGTTACGACTACAGAAAATACTGAAACGCAGGGAGTAAGTGGTCTGGTGCCTCCCTGCCCCACCAATATTCGCTGATGGCCGGACAGGGAGTGCCAGGAAAATGTGATTAGTGGCGAATTTGCGCCAGGTCGTCTTCAGTCAGACCGGTCATTTTCATGACATTACTGAGGTATTAAAGCTTCATTATATTCTTTGCATTAGGATATTTTGCGGAGCTTGCTTCTGGCGTGAATCTAACCTTATCATTAAGGGCAAAGGTATTGATTCCGCCCTGCATAGCCCTATCCGCTCCATAAAAAATGGCCTGATTTTTGTCACTTTTGATCAACACATTCGCTGCAGTAATGTTTATTACTTCGCCCGTGTGTTCAGGATTGATTTTAACTCCTTTAGACCAGTCTTTTCTCACTTGCAAAGTGGGAATTCCTGCAGGGAGTTGTTTATTCTTCCAGAGAGCATGTAATGAACAAAGTTCAGACATTCTTGTATTACTCTCAATTATGTCAAGTAATTTGAGATTAGAGGGATTTATCCAATATATTACTTTCAAACATCTGTCATAATGTTCAATTACTTTGTTTATTATATCCTCAACCTGATATGCTTTCTTATTGCGCCATAAAGGCTCGTGATGAGAGAGCCGGTTTCTTATCTTATTGATATCTTTGAGTTCGTTACCTATGCTGTTTATTGATAATGGAGAGCCGGAGGTCGAATCGACAGCGTTCGGGAATACACGATGCCTTAAATGTGGCCATAATGTGAGATAGGATTTTTTTTGTACGTCGAAATCTTTTTGTACCAGAGATACCCAAAAACCCAGAGTTAACTTTGAAATGAAATTTTCTGCGGTTAAAGGTTTATTTTCATAATTAAGCTGTTTTACCGCTGTTTGGATATTACTCCATGCGATAAAGTTATTCTGTCTTGTAAATGTATTAACAAACCAAAGCTTGTCAATTTTAGCTTTTTCTGTCACCCAATCATGCGGCTGGAAATTCAGCTCAACCTGCTCTTCTTCGTGTGCTATCCAGGACTGATAGATAGCGTTGCGAAGCGAAATTTCAATAATTTGAAGCGCTGGTAGAAAAGCACTGGCAAGTTGCTTATTCCAAAGATAGATGCCAAGGCATTGTTCTGGCGAGGCCCCGCCAAGGATAGGTAGTTGGTATGTTGAGAACCTGGCTGTAGAAAGGGACTCTGTAATCGCTTGAATTGTCATTGTTCTGATCCATAAGGTTTCATAGATTCAGTATACCTTCCATGAACTTAGACAAAAATGCCAAATTTGTGGTTAGCGCGTGTCTGTGTTTGTGACAGATTGAGGTTGACATGCTGCACCTAGACAATCATAATCTTTCCCCAGAGGCAACTCTATATATGTAAGCGCCCGCCCCTACTCAACGATGGTCGGAACGCGAATAAATTTTTCAAAAAAGGCTTCCTTATGGAGGCCTTTTTTGATCCTGTGACACAAAAGTGCATGTTCATTTAACAATATCAGGATAAATTTCGTCAATCTTGATATATAAGTTGCCCGTTTCGGCTGCTCGTCTGATTTTTTCTTCCATCAACATTCTGAAACTGATGTTATTTTTTAACATGAGAACAAGATCATAACCGCTGACACAGATGACCTTCTTTCCCCTCCCCCATGCATCCAGACCACTTTTTGTAAATCCAGCCCAACTGATAAATACGCCGCGAGCCCATGAAATTTTCTGATCCAGCTTGCCATGAAATGCATGGAGATCAGCGTTTCCTGTTTTAGTACTATGCCACTTTGCTTCCACAAGATAGGTTTCATTATTTAACAGAAAACTGCCGTCAATCTGTTCGCCCTTCAACCTGAATGCGCCTTTAGGGGATAGATAGAAGGCGGTAAATAGTTCGTTAAGCCATAATTCAAAGCTATGTCCCCGTTGGTGAGGCGGTTGGTTATGGAGGGTTTCCAGACCTTTAAGAAAATAATTATTATCGATGCCGGTGGGGACGATTAATGCAGGCGTTTTGCCGGCTGCTGCAAGACTGTCTGCCCCCTGAATTTTGGATATCAATCTACCGTAGACAGCATCATCCTGAGCAGTGATCACGTTATCAGGTATTGTTTTCCTGTATTCCCAGAGTTGAGTGACGACTCTAAGAACTGTTTCCCTGTCATCTTGCTTCAAAAGGCAACGCAATCGCTTCATTTTTGAGTCGCCATCTTTCCGATAGATGTCGTTGTCTATATCAATTGACAGCTCAGATTCGAAAAACTCGCGCATTGATTTATTTGTGAAATTCAGTACATAGCCTGCATTATTTGGGTCTTCAAAAAGCTGGTTTATATTTTTGATATCACTTTCTGTAAATTTCATTATTTATTACCGTAAATTGTAGTCTGTCCAATCTGACTGTTTTTACAGACGCGAATAACAGTCATTCTGGAAACTCCAGCCAATCGAGCTGTCTCATTTATCGATTTTCCGTTTTGCAGGCGTAACGTTCGTATTAGCTCATGTTTAGCCTTATCTGCCTGCCGACCAGCATACTTACCTTCTAATCTGGCTTTTTCAACACCCTCTTTCTGTCGTCGGCGACGATCCTCATAGTCTTTTCGAGCGATAGCGGCCAACATGTCCAGCATCATGCCATTAACAGCCCGCAGCATACTTCTCGTGAAGTCATCCGAAGCAGCATGAGTAAGAGCAATATGACTGGTAGGAAGGTCAAGACTAATGACCGATAGCTCCTTTTCAAACATACGTCGTTTAAGTGTGTCCCAGTCACCATCACTGAGGCGAGAAAGGCGATCTACCTGCTCAATCAGAATCACATCACCTGATTCCATATCAGACAGCATCCGATTTAGTTCCGGACGGTCGAGCGATGCTCCCGATGCGTTTTCAACATACCAGCCGGCAATACGTTGGCCATGATGCGCCGCAAATTCCTTCAGCCTGTTTTTTGCGCGAAGCGCATCCTGTTCAATTGTCGACGCGCGAAGATACGCATAAATGTACATTTTATCGCCTTCGGTAACTTTTAAGTGGTATTAGAATTTTAAGTAACTTTTGAATAGTATCTTAGCAGGGTTTTAGATTCTAAGTCGCTAGTATATTTTGGGGATACCCCAATGTGACTGTCTGATGCGCCCGGCGGGCTTGTCCAACCCCTCCCCTGTTCAGAAGCAAGTTCTGAACAGACTCACGGTTTGCGCAGTGGGTCAACAAAATTAAATACGATCACCAGAAATATTTTCTGGACACTTTTTCCGATAGTGCCGAAATGTCTAGGTTAGAAAGCATTTTTTGTTCATCTCTTGTGTAGTAGGAAAGTGAGTTAGGAATCATAGAACTGGACAGAATGACCTGAATGTCCAGTGTGAATGGAAGAAAGCCAAATATGGTAGAATTTTGGTATCTATTGATGGTATTAGCAGACACGACAGCCCGGATGACACTATGACGAAGAAGACCTTAGCAGAAAGATTTGAAGCACTTGAACAAGACTACCACGAAGTCATCTCGACAAAGTATATGGGAAGAAGCGCGTTAGGTCATGGAAGCCAGGAATATATTGATTCCGCTAAAGGTAATCACTGGATTGCGAGAGTGAAGAAATTACTTGAAGACAGTTATGGCAAGGAATCTGATTACTACATAGATTTTAATGATACAAAAAAGATTGCATGGTCGAGTAATTATCAGAGTTTGGTGAGACATTACAAACCGCTCTTTGATGCAGCCAGAGAAGATTTAGCACATATAGACACGGCTCAAGCTATTACAACTAAAAATTCAGAGCTGGATGTGATTATAAATATTCTAAATAAATTCCCTGCCTTTTGTCGCCAACTAAAGAAACGATATAATGACAGAGCGCCGCTTGAAATTATAGATGAATATGATGTACAGGATCTGGTTTATGCGCTTCTCACCTTACACTTCGATGATATCAGAGCAGAGGAATACACACCGAGTTTTGCGGGTGCCGCCTCCAGACAGGACTTTTTGCTGAAAACAGAAAAAATAGTCATTGAAGTGAAGAAAACTCGTAAGTCTCTTGGAGCGGCTAAAATCGGTGAGGAGCTTCTCATTGATATGGCGCGTTACCGCGCACATCAGGACTGCGACATGCTGGTATGTTTTGTGTACGATCCTGACGGCTGGGTGAAAAACCCGAAAGGCGTGGTAGATGATCTTGAATCGTTAGATAAAGAAGGTCGGGTTAGAGTCGTTATTGCGCAGTTCTAATACCGACCTTTCCAGGCTGGACAGAAAGTGCTGTACGTCCAGTCCGGGCAGGAATTATGATAAATCGTTACTTTAACGCTGCTACCGACAACAGCTTAAGGTTGTCATACGATGAAGGATGTGTATGGAACCGGATACTGAATTTCGCTACCCCAATGTTATCGACTTCTTCGGTACGACCCTTTTTCATCTGTGTCATTTCACAACGATAGATCTGCATAATTACGCTGCATACAATAATTACTCAGAGAATAACATTAAGAAGAGCAATGATATGCTTTACAATGAAATAAATGAGCGTCTGAAAAGTAATGGTGATGAATATCACGAAGATATTATTGATGGTTACAGTCAGGAAATAAGAGAGTTTGGCGAATTTTACCCCCCCATGCATCGCAAGGCTATGGTGATAACAGTGTATAATTTCTTTGAACATCAAATAAAAACATTATGCACCGAAATAAATAAACTTCTCCCACAGGACATGAGCGATAAGTATTTAAAAGAAGTATGTATAAAACGTTATCGTAAATTTTTGAGGAGAGAAGCCTGTTTTGATATTAATCAGGGTAATTTATTGTGGAAGCGCTGGGAGGATATGCTGAAAGTGGAACAAATCAGGCATGTTCTGGTTCATTCCGAAGGTGAGATTGAGAAGCACAGGGCAGAGCGGCTGGCTGATATAGAAAACTACTGTAATAACAATAAAGGTATCAGGCTGATCCGACACCGTATCATCATCGATGAGGACTATGTGGCAGGGCTTGTCGCTGAGCTTATCTCACTGTTTGACCTGCTGGACAGGCAGGTGAACGCCTTCATCCGTCGATACGAAAGCGAGCATGGTAGCTATTACGTTCCTCTTCCGTTGGGAGCATCACGAACGCTGCTGTGATTCGTGGGGCAGGAAGCACAATACGATCGTAATTAATTATTATTGTTGAGAGGCACATATGGATCGCATTGAATATTTGAAATGGCTTATAGCTGAATCACCTTCTACGACCCAGCAACTTATGACATGGCTCCAAAGAGCAAAACGCTATAACAGTGAGATGAAAGAACATCGCGATGGAGTACAGATCGAAGAGAATGGTATTATCGTAGGTCTGCGACAAAGAACGAATCTGTATAATGGTGACTGCCTGACTATTCATGTTGTAGAACTTCCCGAAGAAATACAAAATAAAGGCTGGTTTAAATCTTTTCTTAAATTATGCTGCGAATCTAATCCGTGGAACGATGTGGTTATTGAGGATGTAAAAAATCCACACCTTCTGGCATTTTGTCAAAAGCATAATTTTAAGGTCTTGGCTGATTTTTTCCCTGATACCTATATAGTTAATTCTGAAGAAATTATGGCGTTGGATATACCTCCACTGAAACGTTACGAAGATTATCTTTAATGGACAGAAATACCTGAATGTCTAACCGAGCGGAGAATTAATCGAGGGATATAAAAAAGGCCGCTCAAGCGGCCTTAGTGCAGGAAATGGCTTCCAGATAAGCAATTTCTAAAATGCGGGGATCTCTGGAATTATAAAGGCGAACGAACGATTCATAACGTTCCGCGCATCCCCGCTCGTCAGCGCGGCGGTAATACTCATTGTGGAGTTTATTCAGGCTCTTTCGCAGTAGAAGCCTACCGACGACTATCAGAGCAAACGCAACAATAAGGAAAAATGTCATCTCTACCTCCTGTAGTTATTACCCAATACTATCAGGCCAGATCCTGCGCTGCCAGCAGAACTGGACAGAAACACCTGAATGTCCAATGTGGCGCGAAAGTTATTATAAATGTAGCCGGAAAGGGCGATCCCTACAGGTTTAATCTCATGATGATATAATCCGTTTCATCCCCTGGAGCATGACAATCATGAATCTGAACCAATTGAAAGAAATCAGCCTGCTCTCTGCCCCTACCGAAGAAGAACAGCGTGCAATTATACAGCGTCTTAACCAGACCAGATTTGATTTTGGTGTTACGGAACTGCCAGAAATTATGCCTCCTGCATCTTGTGGATGGATCTCAAGAAGAACACCACCCGTCCCATCAAAAAAAGCAGATGAGAATCGCTGGAAATATTACTTAGAGAAGATTCACGAGTGGATTGCTGTGTTGGAAGCGCACGAGAAATTGCTCGGCCCTGCTGAAAAGATAAAACGATTTTGGGAAAAGTCTAAATTGGGATCTATATGTATGGTTTTTATTGCGCTTATAGCGTTTGCAAACGATATCTTTGATTTTTTTTGTAATATTCAAACCTACTTGTGATAGGCCATAGCTGAACTCAGCTGCTCTTACCTTTGGACAGAAAAACCTGAGTGTCCAATGCGGCGCGGGGATTACGTAACGCGGAGGGTTTGCCAGCAGTTCTGCGACCGCACCGGCGCATCGATGCCAGGCTATGCCAGCACTTTTCAACCTAGCAGCGCAGCTGCAGCTGGGCGAATGCCAGCAATACTAAAGTACTGAATGGTAGCGGCCAAACTGTTACATAAAAATGACCGGCGGTGACGGTATAACGGCACTTTTAAGTACTAATTACCGGGGATTCTCAGGGCGCTGGACAGAATAACCTTAACGTCCAGGTGACATAGGGAATTAAAACGGGGACAGTAAAAAGGCCGCTTACGCGACCTTTCCTTATTTACTGTTTTGGAATAGGGGGGGCAGACGAAAAAATAGAGACACTTTCTTTTCCTTTTGGCATAAAAGGCTTTGTACCCAGCGCCCAAAGTGAATCGATGTTTCTTAAATAAGTAACTACTCTGTGATGTTTATCATTTATCAATCCGAGAACCTCTGTCTGATGTGGGGCATCAGGAGGAAATCCTGGTGAGCGATCAAACATCCCTACCTCTACTGGCCAAAAATCTCCATAAGTGGATTGATCGCAAATATTTTGTAATTGTTTTTCGTAATCTTTTATATCGGGGATTCCACCGAAATAGAATTTCGCCGCGACAATTACTGTAAGGGTCCCCTTTCTCTCACCAATAAATTGTACAGGTGAAAGTAATCCAGCCATGTAAATGTTTTCGATTACGTTAATGATTCGCTCATCATGATCTTCATCCCAGATGACTGAAAAATCATGCAATTGGGGTAAGTCAACAGGTGTACGGGTAACATCGAGCCATTCTACAGTTCTGAATATTGAATAATGGGTTCCGCGCCCCAGATTGCCGATGGGATGCTGTTCGTCATAAATGCATGAAAGTAAGGTAGAATATTGATTTATTTGAGAATTCATGGATAAATACTCCGATTTCGTCAGATTAGGTGGTTTTCACTCCACGATGGGTAAGCTTTCGGCACACTCAATGTTCATTTTTGAAAGTAACATACCTGTGCTTTTTATCAATAATTAACTTTGGACAATATTGGCTGTACGTCCCGGCTGGCGCGGGAGTTAACGGAATGGCGGATTACAGGTGAAAAAAAACCGACTGGTGAGGTCGGTTTTTTTACTTTGGTCTGAGTTGGTGACTCAGGCCGTTATGAGAAACTTTCAATCTAACTACTCTATGTTATTACCTTAAGGGTAATTCCGCAAGCGGTAGGCTGGTACTTCGGTTTAGGGACTGTATAATCAGCTCGTTAGCTCTTGACTGATTTTCTCCCACAGGCTTGCGTATGCGCATGAACAATTTCAAGTCCTGACCTGATGTACGGGTGGTGTCGTTATCAGGTGCTCAGGCCGGGGTGGGAAACTTTCAATCTAACACACTGAAGAAACCGGTGTGACAGGCAAGTGTAAGAGTAAGCGCCGGTTGTCTCGCCTCCCTGAAGGGAGAGAACGGATGATTAACCTGTTAGTCATTGTTCTGCGTACTGTAGTCGCGCTGTCAAACGCGCTGATTGCGGTACTGGAGCTGATCCGCCAGTTCATCGACTGATGAACCCGGAAACGTAACTAAGGCCGGGGGGCAACCACTCCTCGGCCTTTAACATTTATGGTCAGAATTATCGAAGTGTCCAGATGGCGAGGGTATTAAACCAGCGACGTAAAAAAGCAGCTGGTTCGGCTTTTACTAACGGACATAAATTGTGATTTCACATGCGAAATCTATTGCGTATCATTATTGATATCTTATATTTTCTCTGTATACTGTTTGTGTTGTCATGAAAGCGCGACAACAAACGCAGTGGCAGATAGCTGCTTCTGCACCTGGCGAAACGCCTGACTCACAGGAGTGTGTATGAAATCCCGCAATGAATTCATTTCATTATTGAAATACTCTTTCAAGCCGTGCCGCCCCTTCTCAAACATTTCGCATGCGAAATCTTAAGGACTGTTACATGACACTGAAAATTGGACCTATCGGAAAACTGATCGTTGTATGTAGTCAGAAGGGCGGAATCGTTAAATCGCAGTCATCCAGTGAAATCGCACATGACCTTCGTGAAGCTGGTTTCCGTGTGCTTGAAATTGATATGGACTGGACAACTGGTCTGACGGAGAGGGCATTCCCTGACGGCTTACCTTATGAGATAGAACGCGAACCTTTAAGTAACAGTTTTACACCCGGTGAAGCGAATACATATCAGCTTTTCTTTTCTGAAACAGAGATTCGACCGATTGAGCTTCCTGGCGGGCGCTTTTTTATCGGTGCTACCAGTGAACTTAATGAAATTAACTACCGAAACAGCGACTGCATGTTCGACTTCAGGGACCGTATTGAAGAACTGAAGAAACAGTTTGATTTTATTATTGCTGATTCAGCGCCATCTTATTCAAATGTCATGATCGCAGCGCATATGTCAGCTGATTACCTTCTGATCCCTACCCTGCTGGAGAAGCAGGCCCGTAATGCAGTTGGTAAACAGCTTACTTATATGCAGAAAATTAAGCGGAACTACAATCCTTCGCTGCAGTTCATGGGGACTTATGTGACGCAGACGCAGGTCAAAAATTATAAAAAGCCACTTAAAGAAGGATATCTGGGGCCTATTGATACACTGAACCTGAATCTCCTCATCGAGATCCTTCAGGGAAAAGGCTACTCTGAGGAATACATTCTCGCCTATATATCATTTGTACCTGCTGCTGCAAAAGAAGCGATCGAACTTGGTCTCTCCTTTGATGAATATGACCCCAAATGTCTTCCTGCTATTCAGTATAAAGAACTTACCAGGAAAATTATTCTGCTCGCAGGAGGTAAGTAATGGCCAAGAAACCGTTTATGAGACGACTCCAGGCGCAGCAGGAAATGAAAAAAAATGCATCTGTTGTTTCTGATATTGAACAGGTCATTGCAAATAAACAACCAGATGAGCAGAACCATGATATAGCTGCACACCAGATTATGGCGGATATTGCCCGTCCGGATATCGAACCTGATGGACAGATAATCCGTGTCGATATAAATCTGGTTTATGCTGAAGAACAAGTGCGACCTGAAGAAGACTTCGAGGAAGATATTATCGATGGTATGGCTGATACCTTCGAAACGATAGGGATGCTTACCCCGCCTCGTTGTTATCCTCGTGACAGACGTGGCTACCAGATATGGTTAGGCGAAACGCGTGTTCGCACTGCCCGCAAGCGTGGTGATACCCACATTGATATTTATGTCGGTAAACCACCACGGGAAAGAAAAGAACGCATCATCGGTCAGCTCATTGAAAACCTGCAGCAGTCTGGTTTGAAACCATTAGCGACTGCAAAATCGTTCTATGAGCTCAAGCATGAGTTCAATATGACGGGTGAGCAGATCGCAAAAACAATGGGTAAGCCTACCTCATTTGTCAGTAAACACCTTCGTCTCATTGATGCACCAGAAAATGTTACCGCCCTTCTCCGGGATAAAATCACATCCGATGTCGATCTGGCATACACACTGATACAGGTAAATGAAAAGTCTCCCGAAGAGGCCGAGAAGCTTGTCGCAGCTGCGCGAGAGTCTGGTATTTCACGTTCGCAGGTTAAAGCTGTTCTTGATGCAGTTAAGAACAAAAGCAAAGGTGAGATTTCGCATGCGAAATCTAAGGCTCAGAACAAAAAACCAACCAGGCCTCTGGACAGCAATTCAGATGTAAAAACCTGGCAGGTTGTTGTCGAGATAGACGGTCAGCAAGGGGTAATAATGACTGACCGTGCGCCAGACAAAGCCGGGTATGTGTGGGTGAAAATGGATATTGGTGAGATTTCAGTTGAGGCTTCTGAACTACGCGTCAAAGGGATGCGCTCTCAGTGATGAAATCAACTCCGTTCACCGAAATGGCCACGGCATTCCGTGGCCAAATTGTCCGCCACTGGGCGCTTCGTTATCCCGGAACGCAATCCGAAGCAGCTGCCGCATTAACAGAAGCGGCTATCAATCTGGGATATGTTACAAGAAGCAGGCCCGTACCCGGCGCGGCGTTACTTTCATGGGCCTCTAACCCGGCTGAAACTCCGTTGTGGGCAGCTCAGACGGCGTTAACATTGATGCTCAGCATCGGCTGGAAGCCCGAAAGTAACCAGGACTGGTGTGGTATGTCTGCGCTGATATTCAGAGCTAATCGTACACTTCCACTTGAGCAGTTAGTCGCTTCCTTGCCTGATAGTATAGACAGGCAAACTGCTACCGGATGGTTCGTGGCAGCAATTGAAGAGGATGCCAGCTACCGTTACAACAGGAAATCCACATGACCTTTCAAGAGCTTGATGCTTGTATCGCAGGCTCTGGCAGACGTTCTATCGCTTCTGCATTAATCGCTTTTATTCTTGATGCGCTTGATGACGGACAGGATGGAGTTGATCTTGATACCTTCCAGAGCCACACGCGCTTCGTTCGTAATAATGTAACCACGGTAGCCAGTTACCTACAGCTTCATGGAATTATCCATATACTGTATTACCGTGATGGTGCTGCAGAACGTCAGTATGAGTCCGTTAATAATTACGGGCGGTGGGCAAAGCAGCACTATCGTCCTTCTGAGGCTCTTATACAGCTGCATCGACGTGATTAAATCAAAAGATTTCGCATGCGAAATCTTTAAGTGGCAGATCATCTTAACATTGCCACCGGAAGATCATTCCAGCGCGTTGTGTACGCAGGTGAAAGCATTTCTCGTTTCATTTGCCACTCAGGAGCAATGCCTCGTCCCGCAAACCAGACTTTCCCAAGTCCTGAATGGTTAATACCGTCCACGACCTTCATCAGCTCATCGCTGTGCGGTCGCGGCTGTATTTCATCGAAAAGATTCAGCTGCGTAACGCCGCTCGGAGTAAAATCGTTAAGCATTATCCCCGCTTTGGCGTAACGGTGGCCATCGAGCCAGATCCTGTCAAGAGATCTGACCGCCGCCGCGATGATATCTCGGGTGTCACGGGTAGGTGTGATCAACTTCTCAGTGGCCACGTTTCCGTAGTACGGTTCATTAACTGCAAAAGGTGAGGACTTGATGAAAGTTGAGATGTGCCGGCAGTACTGGCGTTCACCACGCAATTTTTCTGCCGCACGTTCGGCATACTGGCAGACTGCCTGGCGCATTTCTTCATAGGTGGTGATCCGCTGTCCGAAGCTGCGACTACAGACAATCTGTTGTTTTGGTGGCGGGGTTTCTTCAAGCGAAATACAGCTTTCTCCGTTGAGTTCCCGGACGGTTCTCTCCAGCACAACGTTGAAATTTTTCCTGATAAATACAGGGTTAGCGCGCGCCAGCTGCAGTGCAGTGGTGATGCCCATTGTGCCCAGTTTCCTGGATATCCTGCGACCCACTCCCCAGATTTCTTCCACCGGCTGCAGTGAGAGCAGTTTCTCCGTTCGTTTTGGATTATGTGACGTCAGGGCAAGCACCCCACCGAACTGTGGCCACTCTTTCGATGCCCATTGCGCGCTTTTAGCCAGCGTTTTGGTCGGCCCCATCCCGACGCCGATTGTCAGCCCGGTACCGGAGCGCACGTTCTCGCGCAGCTGCCGGCCGAAGTCCTCAAAATTAATGCAGCGGTCTATGCCGCGAATGTCCAGAAACATCTCGTCGATGCTGTACTGCTCCACGCGCGGCGCCAGCTCCTCGAGATGAGACATAACCCTGTTCGACAGCGATGCATAAAACTCGTAATTGCTCGAGAACGTGATGACCGGCTCCGGGAATTCTGCCGTCTTCAGCTGGAACCAGGGGACGCCCATCTTAATGCCCAGCCGTTTCGCTTCGGCGCTGCGCGCGATGACGCAACCATCGTTGTTACTGAGCACCACAACGGGCCTGTTACGCAGGTCCGGACGAAACACCTTTTCACAGCTCGCATAGAAGCTGTTGACGTCAGCCAGAGCGAACATCAGTCCATACCCCGCGTCTTATGGATGAATGCCATCACCACGCCGAATATCTGCAGTTCCTCCGGGTAAAGGGTGGGGTAGGCGGGATTCATCGGCAGCAGGGCGATTCGGGGTTTAAGCTGCAGACGTTTAACGGTGAACTCGCCATCTGTTTCCGCGATGACAATATCCCCCTGCATGGGTTTTTCAGCTTTGTCGACAACCATTAAATCGCCGGAGTGCAGGCCCATATCTTTCATCGAGTCGCCAATGGCCCGGACAAAATAGGTCGCGCTGGGGCGACGGATACAGTAGGTATTCAGATCCAGTTCGTCTTCGGTATAGTCTGCAGCCGGTGAGGGAAAACCTGCCGGACAGCGCTCGGTGAAAAGTGGTGCGGTGAGCTGTGCTGGCTCAGATGCGGGAGTGACAAAAAGGATCATGGCATACCTCTTAAAATACCTGTTTTTATATACAGTATTATTTAGGATTTTTTCTGTCCTGCAAGGAGAATTTTACCGGCTCCTGCCAGGTCATTGTTCTGGCGGATAAAACAGGCTCAGGGTTATCCACAGAAACGGTGCATAACCCTGTGAGTGGATACCGGGTATCTCACCGTCTGCTAAGCCAGTGGCTCTATCAGTTCCCGGCCCTGGTTACGGGGATTGCCAACAGCCCGGCTGACGGGGTGCCATGTGAAATCTTCGGCGGAAAGACTGCCCTCACGGGCAATGTCTTCCGCCTCTTTACCGGTTGTGTTTTCACTGAGCCATTTACGTGCGGCATCCGGTGAGTACACGAGCGGTCGCCGATCGTGAATATCCAGCAGTCCCTCATCCGCAGCTGCCGTGACGATCAGAAATCCTTCCTGGTCATTGCCATCCTCAAAAGGTGGTTTCCCGATGGCAGCGAGCAGGAGTGGATTTCCGTCCTTGCGGTAAATGAAAAACGGCTGTTTCACGCCGTTTTGCTGTTTCCACTCAAACCAGCCGTCAGCAAAAACAATGGCCCGTCCGTGCTCCCAGAGTGGCCTGAACATCCGGCTGCCTGCCGCAGTTTCACTTCTGGCGTTGATGAGAGCGGGCTTGTTCCACCACTCCGGCGCATAACCCCAGTGAACAGGATCAAGATGCAGCTGCGAGCGGCGTTCACTTAGCAGTAATACACGGGTTCCGGGCGCAACGTTGTAGCGGCCGACGGGCTCCGGATCATACGGGATGTCCCGTTCTGCTTCTTCTCCGAGAAAGGCCAGGTACTCCTCGCGGGAGTTGTACTGCGTAAACCGACCGCACATTATCGTTTTTCCTGTGTAGATTTCGCATGCGAAATCTGTGTTTTCATCAGTTCAGAACATAGGCCGTTTTTCAGATTCCTGCCATCGTGTGGCCGCCGTGCCGCTACTGTAGCCGGGCCGCTTCGAATGCAAGGGTTCGCTCTGCCGGTGTCCTCACCCGGTCGCAGTTTATTTCAAAGGCTTTACCCGCTGTCTTCCCGTCGTTTTCCGTCTCAATTTTCGCCGTCAAACCGTCCAGCCAGTGTGGGCTTTTTCACTGCGCTGCGGCTTGCGGCACCGCCCCTGCATTCTCCACTTTTCGCCCGGCTGTCGTATCGGCACGGCGTAACTGGCGCCGCATTTGAGAAAGGAGAACTACCATGTCCCGATTTATCCAGGGTAATTGCGTCCATATCATGTCCGGCTTTCCGGATAATGCTGTCGATTTCATTCTCACCGACCCGCCATATCTCGTCGGTTTTCGTGACCGTCAGGGGCGTACCATCGCCGGCGATAAAACCGATGAATGGCTGCAACCCGCCTGCCATGAGATGTATCGCGTGCTGAAAAAAGACGCACTGATGGTGAGCTTCTACGGCTGGAACCGCGTTGATCGCTTTATGGCTGCGTGGAAAAATGCGGGATTCAGCGTTGTCGGCCACCTGGTGTTTACCAAAACCTACACATCGAAGGCCGCATATGTGGGCTATCGCCACGAATGCGCCTACATCCTTGCAAAAGGCCGTCCGCCCCTGCCGCAAAACCCGTTGAATGACGTAATTGCGTGGAAATATTCAGGCAACCGGCACCACCCGACCGAAAAACCCGTAACCAGCCTGCAACCGCTGATTGAGTCCTTCACACATCCCGGCGCGATTGTGCTCGACCCCTTTGCCGGCAGTGGCTCCACCTGCGTGGCCGCCCTCCAGGCTGGCCGTCGTTACATCGGTATTGAATTGCTTGAGCAGTATCACCGGGCCGGACAGCAGCGTCTGGCCGCCGTCCGGCGCGCCATGCAGTACCCGGCCGCTAACGACGAGTTCCCGGAGGCCGCGTAATGAACTATGCAGGACACGAAAAACTCCGCGCAGAAGTGGCGGAAGTCGCCAACAGCATGTGTGACCTGCGGGCGACGCTGAACGGGATGGAGCACCGCTATCGCTTTGACTCTGATGTGCTGGCCGAACGCTTGGCCCGTCAGACCCTTTTTCGCATCAATGCCCTGTTTATGGCGGCATACAACGAAATGCTTGAGCTGGATGCCTGCTTTAAGGACTAAGGAGAAAAACATGTACGGAACCTGTGAAAACCTCTGCCGCTTGTTGCGTGAGCAGTATCCCGCAGAAACCCCTTTGAACCTCATTGTCTGGTCCCCGGCGGATATCGAAGCACTGGCCGACGGAATGGAATATGCCGTTTCGGAGCAGGACACAAGGGCGGTACTGGCGCGTATGGACGCCATTCCGGAGGAACAACGGCTTGAGTCGGGCGTGTCTGCCGGTGCGGTGATGGATCTGATTGAACAGGTGAAAGAGGCCGTTCCGGCGGTGATGGTGCCGGCGGATCTGCTTGAAACCCTGCTGACCACTGCCGAACAGGCGTTATGGCACAGGGAATGGACCGCCCGTGACAGCAATCATCCGATGCCGGAAAGCGTTACCCGCCGCCTGGCTGATGCGGCGAAAGTTCGCGCATTACTGAAAAAATGAAATCAACACGCCGCCCGGGCGGCGTGTACTGACCCCGTTCAGAGGAACCCATTATGCAGGAAACCACCACGTTAAACGCCCTTGTGATGCGCCGTGCGCGCGATTTGATTGCTGATTATGGATGGCCTGACCATACCGATGTTGATCAGCGTGATCCGGTCAATAAACCGGGATGGATAAGCATTTATGTCCGTCTGGATGCGGCAAATATTGTTCATCTGCTTCCTTTACTTTGTACCGGTGACATACCCGCAGAGCTGCAAAATGCCATGACAAAAATAGCCGGGACGCCAGCGCAGATTATTTTATCCGGCAGCCGCTATGCCGACGCGCCGCAGCTTCCGGAGGACGGAACACAGATAGCTTTCCCCTGGGCCGGGGAATGGCTGACGGAGCCGGAGATTCAGGCTGTAACGGATTGCCTGTCCCGCGCCGTGCGGGATGTATCCCGGCAGGTATGGGAGGATGCGCGCCGGATAAAGGCGGCACTGAACACGCGCGGGGAAACGCTGTTTTATCGCCAGACCCGAAATTTCCGTCTGGTTGTGAAGGAAAATGATATGCCCTGCTGGCTGGACGATGATGACAATTTGCCGGTGGTGCTCGATGCCATCCTGAACAAAGGGGCACGCTACAGTAGCGTCGAGTTCTTTGTTATCAGCGACAAAGTGGATCAAATCCTGGCATGTGGCCAGATGTGCGATGTGCTGCGTATTCCGGGCGAGCCTCCGCGCCGGTGGATGGATTTAACCCTGTTACATGAGGTCATGGCAGAAGCGCGTGCAGAAATCAGTCTTGTCCGCAATGCCCTGTCAGCAATACGGCCAGTGTAGCGAACAGCAGGGGGCGGCGGCCCCCTGAATCTGGCACGAAGGATAAGGATGTCGCCGGCTCCGCTTTTATGCTCTTCCTCCACGTTGTTCCGGTTTCGCAGTGAGTTACGTCCCGTGCGGCCTGCGGCAAACGCCGTGCCTCTACTGTAGCCGGGCCGCGGCTGATGCAAGGGAAGCGTAAACGCCGTCACCTTCACCCGGTCGCAGTTTATTTCAAAGGCATTAGCCGCCGTCTTCCCGTCGTTTTCCGGCTCATTTTTCGCCGTCAAACCGTCCAGCCTGCTCCTGCTTTTTTACTGCGCTGCGGCTTCGGTGACGCCCTTGCATCCTCCGCTTTTCGCCCGGCTGTCGTGTCGGCACGGCGTAAGCCGGAACTCAGACGACATCGACTAGGGAGGATTTTTTATGAGCACTACGACCACCACACCTGCTGTTTACGTGGGCACGTATCACAAATACAACTGCGGCAGCATTTTTGGCAAATGGTTTGATCTGACGGAGTTTGACGGCAGGGAGGATTTTTACGAGGCATGTCAGGCGCTGCATGCCGATGAATGGGATGCCGAGTTTATGTTTCAGGACTGGGAAGGTATCCCGTCGCAGTTCGTCTCTGAATGCTCCATTGACTGGGATTTTATCACCGCTTACAAACGCGCCGAAGAAGAGGGCAGGGAAGCCGCTTTTATCGCCTGGGCGGAGTATACCGGCGAATGTAACTATGACGCGTTTGATGATGCGTACCGCGGCGAGGCGGAAAGCGAGGAGGACTATGCGCGGGTGATGGTTGAGGACAACGGCCTGTTAAATGAGGTGCCGGAGCCGTTGCGCAGCTATTTCGATTTTGAAGCCTGGGCGCGTGACCTGTTCAGCAGCGGCTATGTGTTCCATGACGGCTATGTCTTCAGTAACTGATTAATGTCCGGCGGGGAAACCCGCCGGTTAAGGAGAAAACGTATGAAACTTGCACCACAAAGCCGTGAGATCCTGCGACAGTACAAAGCCCTGATTAATGCCCGCCGACGTGATGCCGGTCAGCGGGAACTGACCACCGCGCAGGTGATGGATGAAATTTGTTACTACATGACCTGTCAGTGTGCCGTGTACATCGGCGGTCATTTCATCTTACAGGGTGGAAAAAGCCAGTAAGCAGGATGGCAGGCGTCCGGCCCGGAGGGCGCCTGTCAGCCCGCGCGAAAACCCTAGCAGGCTGCGCCTGCCGGAGAGAAACTTCGCCGCGCCTCCGGCGCCGCGTACTCTCCTCTCCGTTGTCAGTCGCTGTTGCCCGGGAATGCGCGTATTATCCGGGATATCTTCCTGTAACGCAGATCGGTGATGCATATGTCGAAGTGGAATATCGCCTCTTTCTCAAAAGAAGAGCAGGATAAGGTCTCAGTCGATAAAGCCGCCGCTGCCGTTGCCTGGCAGGAACGGATGAACAGGCCGGTTGTCCCGGAACTCGTTGAACGGGAACAGCCTGAATATCTTCGCCAGTATTTCCTTGAACGGCTTGAAGTTCATCGGCAGAACAGTCAGCAGCTGCCGCGCGCAAATGCGCCCGAATATAATAAACCCGGAGATGAGCTGCAGAAGTGATTCTTATCGTCAGTTTGTCCAGGGAGGAAATTCTATGCGTATGTCTCTGATGTTTGCGGCCGTGACTCTTTTAACCGGTATTAACCTGTTTTTTATTCCGTTTCAGCCTGTACCGGCTCTGTGGGGGGGAATCCTGGCCGTTGCTTTTATCCTGATGAATGTCGCGGCGGATAAACTGCATCTCTGGAGTGGCGTTGCATGAATTATCGTTGCCGGCATCATCATAACGTTGATGCTGAAGGGGAAGGAACCGGGTGACGAATTAAGAGTGCTGATCACCGTTTTTGCTTTTCTTGCTTCGGCCTGGTACAGCATTGTGCAGTACAAAAAAGAAAAGCATTTTCGCTCCTGATGTTCCCGGCTGGCATCACGCCGGATAATTGTCAGCCATCTCGTGACTGCTACCCGCCCTGTTGGCGAGGTTTCCCACTAAGCCGCATGTAATCCATTCTTATCCTCCCGTTCTCTGTTTTCTGCCCGTTCCCGTTTTCACTACGGGCGACTTCCCTGACGGGAACCGGGGCTGTCATGCTTCGCACCGGGCCAGCTGCGCTGTCTCTGCCCGGCCCCTCCGGGGCAGCGGGTTTCCATCCCAGGCTGTCGCAACGTCAACGGCAGGCTTGCTGCGACCGTTCCGGTCACGCCGCCCTTTTTACGCGCCGTATCCTGCGCTTTCTGCACCCCGGCAAACTGACGCCGGGCTGTAAGGCGCAACGCCGTTTCGCGCCCGCGCTTTCCGTCGTTGCGGCGGGTTCCTGCTCCTTCCTTGCCTGGTTTTTTCACCCTTTTGAGTCCTTTCGCCGGGGCTGAGACAAGCACAGTCGCTGTCAGCTGTCCAGGGTAAATGGCACGCGGTAAACCGCGCCCTGGACATCAGCTATCGCCCGCGCTGGTTTACGCCCTTGCGGCGAACGGCTCTCAAACGGGTGAAGGTAACAACCAGCGGGCGCGTTCAGCAGGTCCCCGCAAAACGTCAAAACCGCGGCCCCGGCAACTCAACGGGTGATGGTTTTTAAAAGCAAAACAAACGGAAGGAGATTCATCATGACAGTACGCGGCATCAACAAAGTCATCATCGTGGGTAATCTGGGCCAGGACCCGGAAGTCCGTTATATGCCCAATGGCGGCGCGGTCGCTAATCTCAGCCTCGCCACCTCGGAGTCCTGGCGCGATAAACAGACCGGAGAGATGCGCGAAAACACCGAATGGCATCGCGTGGTGCTGTTTGGCAAGTTCGCGGAACTGGCCAGTGAGTATCTGCGCAAAGGCGCTCAGGTGTACATCGAGGGGCAACTGCGTACCCGTAGCTGGCAGGACGACAGCGGCGTAACGCGCTATGTCACTGAAATCGTTGTCGGACAGAACGGCACCATGCAGATGCTGGGCGGTCGTCGTGACGGCGGTCAGCCACAGAACACGGCTCCGCAGCAACCCGCACAACCGCAGAGTCCTGCCGCTCCGGCACAACCTGCAGGCTCCCCTGAAAAATCCCCGAAAGCGAAAGGCGGCAGAAAACCCCGTCAGAGTACCGCGCCGTCTCAGCAGGCACCGCAGCCGTTACCGGACGATTATCCGCCTATGGATGATGATGCCCCGTTTTGACCCGCATGATGAAAACGCCCCGCAACCTGCGGGGCAGGAAAAGGAGAAAGACATGACCAGCAGCGTTATACCGCCCCTTCAGTCACTGCCAGATGGCACATTCACTCGCGAACAGGCTAAAGCGGTCGTAGCTCAGTATCAGAATGTCGCGATTGAAGACGATCAGGGAACGCACTTTCGCCTGGTGGTTCGTCAGAACGGCGAAATGGTATGGCGGGTATGGAATTTTGAGCCGGGTGGTGAGTACCTGATGAACCGTTATATCCGGGACTACGGCATCCGTAAACAGCATTAAAAAGGTGCCCTGCCGGAGCAGCAACTCCGCAGGGCCGGACAATCATCAATATCCAGTGAGGTATCAACTATGTCAGTAACCGAGTCTAAAGCAAAAACCCCCGCGAAAACCAGCAAAAAAGCAGTTAAACCTGCCGAAGCCGCAGCCCTTAAGGCGGCGCTTGAGGCCGCTCAGATTGAAATGGTGCCGCTGTCGGCGCTCGTCAAATCCCCGCTGAACGTCCGTATTATTCCGTACCCGGTTGAGAGTGTCAGGGAAATGGCAGACTCCATTATCGCGGTCGGCCTGATCCAGAATCTGGTGGTTCACTCGCTGCCTGATGGCCTGTCAGGCGTTGCTGCGGGCGGTCGTCGTCTTGCTGCCCTGCAACTGTTGCTCAGTGAACAGCGCATCGATGCCGGGTATCTCGTTGTCGTCAAGCGCGTCAGCGACGACCTGGCTGTGGTCGCCTCAATGGTGGAGAACAACCAGAGGGCGGCGATGCATCCGGCAGAACAAATCAGCGGGTTCCGCACGTTGTCTGAGCAGGGTAAGACCCCGGCGCAGATTGGTGATCAGCTGGGGTACAGCTCGCGCCACGTCCAGCGCATGCTGAAGCTGGCGAACCTTGCCCCGGAACTTCTCTCCCTGCTGGCAGAGAACAAGCTCGACGTGGATCAGTGTCAGGCGCTGAGTCTGGAGAACGATCCGGTGCGTCAGGTGGAGATTTACGAGCGCGTGAAGGCGCAGCACAGCTATGCCCCCGCGCACATGCTTAAACGCGCTATCACTGATACCGAAATCGGTGTGAACCACTCCCGCTTCGTGTTTATCGGGCGTGAGATGTATGAGTCTGCAGGTGGCGTGGTGCGTGAGGATTTGTTCAGCGCCCAGGAGGGTGATGGTACGGCAGACGGTGTGCTGGTCGAACGACTGGTGCAGGAGAAGCTTGAGTCCGCCGCACTGGCAATCGAACTGCAGGAAGGATGGTCATGGTCACTGTCCCGGGAGGGCGCGGTCAGAAACTACGGTGACGACCGCGAACATTATCTGCTGTTACCAGAGCCGGAGGCACAGTACACCACTGACGAGCAGCAGCGTCTCGATGAACTGTACGCCACTCAGGAGGCCACTGAAACGTTTGAAGATGAAGCCGCGATTCAGGTACTGATTGACGAAATTGAAAATGCGGCATCGATCCGGGCGTGGACACCGGAGCAGAAAGCAGCCTGTGGCGTGGTGGTCAGCCTGTATGACGGTGAGCTTTGTGTCCAGCGAGGGGTGCAGAAGAAGCCTCAGAACGAGGCGAAAGAAGGGCAGGGAGAGAATGGCAGCAGCGGCTCCCTGCATGTGGTCAGCAGCAAGCCGGATGTGACGGAGGGGATCAGCGCCCCGTTGCTCAAAAAAATGTCTTCAGAAAGAACGCTGGCAGTGCAGGCCGCCCTTGTACAGCAGCCCGAAAAAGCGGTGGCCCTGATGGTATGGCGGCTGTGTAGTTGTGTTTTTGATTACTGCAATACCACCCGTCATCCGTTCGTGATGCGTCTTGAGGTGCATCACAGTGGGCTGACCAGCGAAGCGCCGACCGGAAAGAGTGGTCAGGCATGGCTGAGTCTGATGCAGGAGAAAGCCCGTCTGGAGGCGCTGTTACCGGATGGCTGGAAGAAGGATTTCACCACCTTCTTTACGCTCGACGGACAGACTTTGATGAGCCTGATGGTGTTCTGCACGGCCTGTTCGGTGGACGGGGTGCAGACCCGGACAATGGGACATACCACACAGAGCGACCTCGATGGCGTGGAAACGGCGCTCGGGTTCCACCTGCGCGACTGGTGGCAGCCAACGGCAGAAAACTTCCTCGGTCTGCTCAGTAAGAACCAGATTGTGGAGGCGCTGAAAGATGCCGGACAGTCAGGCGCTGCGTCAGATGCCGGGAACATGAAGAAGGGAGATGCCGCCAGCCATGCTGAACAATGGCTCTCCGGTACGCGCTGGGTTCCTGCCTGGATGCGGTCACCTGATGCGCAACCTGACGCCGCTGAGGGTGAGGCGACAGACTCTGATGACCATACGGCACACGCAGCCTGATAACGGAAACGCCGCCCCACGGGGCGGCGATAAGGAGACCATTATGCGAAACATTATTACTCCCGACGTACTGAAAACCATGATCCCCCAGGAATTTGAAGACTGGCGCGAAGCGGGTGAAGATTTGCGCCGCGAACTGACCCATGCTGTCATGCGCGATCTGACCTGCCCGGCTGACTGGGACATGAATGGTGAATACCGGAGTGAGTTCGGTGGCTTTTTTCCGGTACAGATTCGCTTCACGCCATCACACGGCAACTTCCATATCGCCGTATGCAGTCCCGGCGACATCACCCCGTCATGGATGGTGGTGTTCATTCCAGCCAGCGGTCGCCCGTTTTCTGTTATCAGCACCCTGCCTGCATATTCGCCGGAGATTATTTCTCACACACTCAGTCTGACAGCGCGCCTCGATGCCGATGGCTACAGTCAGGCCAGCATTATCAGTGTCCTGGCGATGGAGGGTGCACAATGATCCCGGCGAGTTTGTCACTGGTACCCCTGAGTCATGAGCGTCGTGCTGCAATGCAGGCCATCGCAGAAGTGGAGAAGAAATATGAGCGTGGCGTTCATATTGCTGAGTTTGCCTACGCCCATGCCTTCTTCCGCATCCTGAACGGCAGCAAACGTGTCACCGTAAAAGATATCGGCTGGTTTTCTCCGGGGATGACAGCACAGAACCTGCGGGGGAAAAAGCAGGACTGGCTGGCAGCGATTGATCGGCTGATTGAAAGCCGTGGCGCATGTTGCTGGTTACCCCTGTCGGTGTCGGACGGCTGGCGACTGTTCCCGGAAACGAAGTTTCAGACGTCAGAGCGTCGGCGCAGGCAAAGTGAACTGAGCGCCGAAAAATACACCCGCCAGCGCCGAAAAGAGGCGTGCCAGCGCGAAACCGCGTATCAGGCGCTGGCGGGGCAGGCGGAAATTGAGCTGGCTTTTCATACCCCGGAAACGGTCAGCAGCTGGAGCGCCCGCTGGTCGGGTACTGAACTGCACCAGTACGACCTGGAGGAAATGTTCTGGCGCTGGAGCGAGCGTTTTCCGTCGCTGGCACCAATGGAACGCTGGATGATGGCGAATCAGCCCTTCTGGAGTGTGATGGTTGAGTCTGATGCTCTCGCTAAAGAAAGCCCGGAACCGGTCAGACAACTGGAGCGATGGATGGTCCCCAACAAGCTGATACACCGGAGCCATGCATGAAGTGGCGTTACTCTTTGCGCTGGAGACTGCCCCGGACACCGTGTCCCGGACCGCAGGAACTGGTGTCTGAAGTGGTGGAGGCAGGGCAGCCCGCTCCTGAATCGGTGATGGCCCGCTGGGTGGCGGGCGCAGGGTATGCGGTGTGTGTCGATTTTCTGGATGAAAGGCAGATAAGACGCTGGAGTGATGAACGAAAAGCGGCTGCCCGCAGGCGAAATCTGGAACGTCGCGTGAACCGGATTGCGCCATTGTTTGCTGATGAATTCATCGAACGGGAAATGGAAGAACGACCTGCATATTTTCAGGGAAAAACCATGAATATGCCTCCCAAAGGAGGGGGGTCATGCTGAAGGTTATGAGCAGTATGGTCAGACAACGGATTTACATCTGTTAAAACACTTTTGGTAAGGAAAGACTATGACTCACGTATTTGTTTATCTCGTTATCGCTTCATCTGTACACGGTGGCAGTAGCTGGAACGTAACCCCTATGCCTAATATGGATGTTTGCAATCAGTTCAGCGAAAGTATTACTAAACCCCGGGGATTTGACCTTAATTTCCCTCGGGTAAGCCTGGTTCGCTGTGTTGAGGTAAAGACTGATAAGCCTGTTAATCAGTAATATCACATGAATGATCGATATATTTCCTTCACGATATACAGTCAGCAGGGGACAAGAGGGAACTTAAAAGAGGCAATTTATATATGAGATACTGGATACTGGTTGTTCTGCTAAATGGCTTGTTTGCGCTGGTCATGCACTTTGCCGCGCCGGAAATGTTCGGAAGCACTGAGCATTATGTCGGCGCTGGGATCTGTGCTCTTATAGCGATAGTTATTACCTGGCGAGATCCTCCAGGGATGCTGGACAACGCGCTCTTGTTTCTCATTAAGTGGGGAATTGTGGCTTCAGGTCTGGCGTTTTTTTTCTGGGGTATCGGATACAAGCTGGAATTCTGGGGGAATCATAACCCCGATGAAGTTTTCACCAGCGCTTTTGACATCCTTCTGCCAAATCTGGCATTGCTGAGCGGTATTGTGATTCTGGTTAGTGCCTGGATATCCTGGAGGCAAAGGTAACAAATAATTCGCCAGAATGAGGGCAGGAAAGTAAAAGAGCAGTGGTGCCTGCGGCACGACTGCTCTTTTTTTTAACCTTCATTCTTTGTCATACCCGGGTGAGTATCTCCCTGTAAGAACGGACTCTGCCAATTGTGATGGCTGTTGTCTGGATTACTTTTTCAAATTTGCCTGCTGTCGGATGGGGTTACAGGCCATGACTGAGGGCGACTTCCCTTCGGGAACCGGGGCTGTCATGCTTCGCACCGGGCCAGCAGTGCTGTCCCGGCCCGGCCCCTTCGGGGCAGCGGGTTTCCATCCCAGGCTGTCGCAACGTCAACACCACGCTTGCTGCATCCGTAAACGGATGCGCCGCTTTTCACCGTGCCGGCGATAAAGCCGCCGGCATTCAAGTGACGCCACGCCGTTCCGCCGTGTCGGGTGTGTTCATCCTCTTCTCATACATCTGGTGAGCCATCTCACGTTAAGTCCCCGGGCGGAGGGCTGGTCGTAGCACCGCCGTGTCGTCATCCAAGGGGTATATAAACTCCGCCAAAACTTTTTGCCTGGGACCGCAAAAACTTTTGTCTCCGCCCCTTTCCTTCCTCCGTACGTCGTTGCTCCTTTGCCCTTTGCCGCCAGGGAACTCACCGAGAGATGGATTAACCACCAGATAAGAGGAAAAGCAGGATGAACACACAGAACGTCAACGTCAAAACCGCCACCAAAGAATCTTCCGAAAGATGGGTTATGTCCGGCGCTGAACCTATTGCTGCAAAGGTACTGGCATTCCACGGACAGGACGCCAGCTATGCATTTAACGTCCTGGCTGATTTGAAGGCAGTTGGTGCGTCATATGCACGGCGGAACATTATCGCAGATATGTTCCAGCGTTTAGGTGTGAATTAACCCACTGAAGGAGAACTGTTATGAACCGTAGAAATATGAATCTGCGTACTGATGGTTTTGTTCGCAATATCTATTCCCGTAACGCGTTCGACGTTATTCGCGCAGATGTGGTGTTGGCTGGCATGGAAAAACAGGCCAATCGTGGATGTGGCCTGCATTACGAGATTTATGAGTCCCGTCTGTTAGGTATGGCCATGAATTACCTGGCAGAACTGCCACTGAAAGACCGTCCTGTATTTATCGGCACAGCGGCGAAAAGAGGCTACATGCTGACACTGGCAGAGGAAGAACGCGCACAGGGTGAATGTGACGATCTGATGAACGAACTGGCGGCAGATTACTGATCCATGAATCGGGGGCAGCGGTGTGCTGGCCCTTTTTAACAGAAGGAGAACAACATGCATTTACACCTGACTGAATCTTCCGCTATGCCGGGGATGCAGACCACCGCTGAGGCTGAGCGGGCCTACTGGCTGAGCCGTGAACAGGCGGCGGTGAAAGCCCCTGCTGAAATCGACGTACACGCTTTCCATGATGCGCTGGGGCTGATGTATCCGATGAACTGGCGAAGCAGTGAGAACGGTGAGTGCGAAACCTTCATGCTGGCAGAAATGATCTGCGGCAACGTGACCGAAATTTATGCACGAATCGGTATCCGTTATTACCGGATGCGTGACTACAGCAACCTTGACCACGCGGAAATTCTGGCCCGCGTTAAGGAGGTATCAGACAAGAGCCAGAAATGAAAAAAGCAGGCATAAGCCTGCTCATTCCACGCCGGATGACACACCCGCAAAAGTTTGCATCCGGCATACGCAAAATCAACATGGAGATTAAACCATGCAATTTGACCCGCAAATCGTCGCACAGGCGAACGCATTTGTAAATGCCCTGCGCAGTGGTAAACGCGCCCGTGTTCCGGCCTTAAAACTGGAGTACTGGCAGCAGTTCATGACAGTGGTATACGCTGGCCTCGGCCTCGCGTGATGTGAAACCTGCCGTCCCTTCGGGGACGGCATTACAGGAGATTTTCATGTCACAACTGAATTTTGTCGATGTCTTTGATATGGCCAGAGAGAGCGCTGGCGGTTGTTGTGTCACTCAGGATGCGCAGGCGGGTAACGGGTATTTCCCGTCTGTTCACAGGCTGATGAGTGCACAGTACAGCCGGAGCCGCTTTATCAGCGTGTTCAGGTCCACAGGCTGCCATCTTCGGCGCTGGGAAGTGTTCAGCGATTTTCTGGCGCTGGCAGCCAGTGAGCTGGATATGGCCCGGATAAGAACGCCGGAGAGTATGGCGCACTGTCGGAAAATTTGCGATCGCTACACCACCGCCGATATTGAGAACATGAACGAAATGTTCAGCCTGATGGTGTGTGCGCTGGAGGCAAAATTTCATGATTTTCTCGGCGCGATTTTCATGGAGCTTGAACTCGGAGATAATTTTCGCGGGCAGTATTTTACCCCCTATTCCGTACAGTGCCTGATGGCGCGCCTGCTGATGCCGGGAATTCAGGACACCATCCGGCGGGAAGGAATAGTGACAGTCAGTGACCCCGCCAGTGGTGCGGCGGGAATGCTGATTGCTTATGCCGAGTGTCTGCTTGAAGCAGATATCAATCCTTCCTGGCACATGTTCGGCAGTTGCATCGATATTGATCCTGTGGCGGCTGATATGGCTTTTATCCAGTTGTCACTGCTGGGTATTGCTGCGGAAGTGGTGACGGGTAACACTCTCACTATGCAGTTTAACCGGGTGCGGTATACGCCAGTGTATTACTTCAACGACTTTGAAAAACGTCTGACGGACCTGAACCGACACAGGGTTATGCTGGCATTTATGCGCGGACTATCGGATGCCGCGTAAGTAACCAGAAGGGCAGGGGATAATCTGCCCGACTGCTGTTAAAGGCCGCGCGCCTGCGGCGCAGAGTAATACCTGCTGCGCTACGCGCCGCACATATTACTCAGGCGCGTAATTGTCATATTATTATTTATTCCTGCCTGTCACCTCTCATCCGGAATTATTCTGTTTGTCTCTTTTGGTATTTATTCATTGTATATAAAATAATAAATATCAAACCGGGCGACTTCCCTGACGGGAACCGGGGCTGTCATGCTTCGCACCGAGCCAGCTGCGCTGTCTCTGCCCGGCCCCTGCGGGGCAGCGGGTTTCCATCCCAGGCTGTCGCAACATCAAAATGCCGCTTGCTGCATCCTTTAAGGATGCGCCGCCTGAACCGTGGCGGTAATAAATTCCCGCCACTTTAATGGCCGGAACGGTAATTCGTCTCGCGCCGATTTTCCGTTCCGGATTGTGTGCATTCTCCCTGAGGATATATCGCCCGATTTCATCAATTCGCGGAGGGCTGCTTTTAGCATCAGTCAGGAATAAATAAAAGGGTATATAAACGCTGCGCGCCCTTTTATTTATTCCTGGCAGCTGCTCATTGCCCTTTGCCGCTCAGTGATGAAGTCGAACGATTTAATAAATCCATAAGGAGAAAACCAGAATGCACACAATTAACGTCAAAACCGCCACTCGTGAATCAGCCGAACAATTTAAAACAGATAAATTCCAGCGCTATTGTGTAATCGATGATAATGAACGACTTGATTTCATCCCAGCCCTTTTTTTTACACCAACCGCAGACAATATGATCGCCAGTTGGTTACGCCAGCATTCAGATTATGATGGCGGTTTCTGGAACTACTGGATCATTCCGCAGGGTGTTGGTGGAAATGTGGCACCGAACAAAATTATCTTCACTACTACACAAACCGGATATATCGCACCTGCAGGAGAACAACGATATAACATGTGCATTCCTGGTAATTATTTTGAATCAGAGGTTAGTGCCGATGCTGCCGGAATTATTGCAACGTTGATGATAATGAACTGGCTGTCCTGGCAGGCAGCCGATATGGGGGCTGAATATGCGAAAGTCTGTAAATATCTTGTCGCCCGTCAGGATGCCCTGAAGGATTATGTCAGTCTTATTCAACATCCGGAACGTGGATTGATATGGCGGGCTATCGATTAAAACAATTGCGTCACTCTGGTGGCGCATTTTTTTTGATGGCAACATAAATTGCCTGAATTTCTTTTGCATATTGCTGGCGCTTTTTCTCCTGTACTTCCGTTTCACGAAATCCTGCATTATAAGCCCCTACAGCCCGCCATGAGTATCCCCAGCGTTTAAAAGCAATGGCAAGGTAGTAAGCGCCAGTGTAAATGTTAAGGCAACTGTCAGTATAAAGTTGTTGGGGAGTGATCCCGAACTGAGCCAGATGCGAAAAATTTTGTGAGTGTATTTGCATCTTACCGACAGCATATTCGCTCTGTGATACAACGTTGAGCGCATTATCACGCCAGGACGACTCACGGAACGAAACCGCCCGTAACAGATCCGGCTCGATCCTATAATCCCTGCCCGCCATTTCAAAACAGTCCTGCGCATTAACAGAAAATGTTATCGCCAGTAGCCCAGTAATCAGAGTTTTCCTCACGTCAGCTATTCCTCATTACCTTCTCTTTAGCCAGAGTGCCATTTTTCATAAAAAACGGCAATGCCCGGAAATACTGAATTCTTCCTGGCTGACATATTTCTGTATGCCTGCTCCTTAACATCAAAGTCCCACACACCTCGCAAGATTTCATCTTGCACGATAAGCCTTTAAAAACATGCTGTTAGAGTTATTTTTATGCCGTATTTTAGAAAAAGTGTTGTGATATAGAGTGTAACCATACTCTAATGACACTCTAATTAGAGTGTAGGGTATACTCTAATTAGAGTATTTAAATAAATTCAATATATTAGATGGAGTGTACTCGCGAGTATACTCTTGTTTAACAACCTTCCATACTCGCATCTATACTCTTCATTTTTTAATGGTATACTCGCCTTATACTATGGATAAAAGTATTCAGTTAATATTTCTAATTAATCATGATTATTGGTTTCAGAAGGATCAACGATGCCACGTATACAAACTTTTGTCAGCAATCAGGTTCGTGAAGAAATTGAATCTCTGGTTACAGAAAGGAGACAGGAAGGCGCAACGGAACATGATGCAACAGTATCGTCAGTTACTTCAATGCTCGTCGAACTCGGCCTCAGAGTATACCGGATTCAGAGAGAGAAAAAGGAAGGTGGTTTTAACCAGATGGAGTATAACAAGATCATGCTGGATAACATGGCCAGAGTCCGGTTTATGTGTTCAGAGATAATGAAGATGGGCGCGCTAAGTCATGAAGTTATAAGCAATGGTAACTTTGATAATGAAGTCATCAAAAGATCCATAGCAAAATTTGCAGAAGACCAGGTGAGTATTTTCTTTCCTGAAGATGAAGAAACGGACTAAGCCTACAGTTTATTTATCTGGCCTCCTGCCCATATCCTTGTACAGGAGGCTTTGTTGAGTATTGTATTTCTTAGTTGGTCAGGTTGGAATTTTTCACGCTGAAATAACTGTCTGAGTATTATCACTCACGGGGTTGAGTCTGAATGGATAGCTGTTTTGTCCAGCGAAGCCGATGTCTCTGAAATGATCTCTTCTCATGTTGCTAGTTTAGATAATCAGGTGTTATTCAAGTAATGATCGTTTTCTGGTGATCATGTTTAATTTACAGCATGATAAGAGCTTTGAGGCTATAACATTTATCTGATGCAGCTTGTGGTCAGTTTTCTTTCGTGGGAAAGTTCTTATATCTCACCATGAAGTATCTCATCTGGCTTTCTATTCCTTCCCGAACTAATCAAGCTGTTTCTTTATCTGATCTTGTTTTGTATTTAAATTTTAGGATTTTTTTTGTGAGCTTAATCATAAATTAATGCGTAACTTTGGTATTTATTGAGCGCTGATCTGTGATGTTGTATATTTGATTTAAGGTAAATCAATTATTCCCAGGGAGAAGAATCTATTTATTAAGTTGATTTGCTTTTGTCGCGATGGCAGGGGTTGGCCCCCCCTGTCATCGCTGGCCACCAATAACCGGATAAATTTAACAGGAGGTTACCGATGGTTATCATCGATCCTATCTTTATGGCAGAATTACGCAAGGTTTTTCCCAGGGTTAGTGATAATAAGATTGAAATTGTTACTTACTTTGTTTACGGAATGACCTGCAAGGATATTGCTTATCACAAAGGGGTTAGTCACCAGGCTGTGTCTAAAGTGCTACGTGAATTCTGTGAAATGTACAATATATCAAAACTGGACATGGTCAAGGCAGTATATGCAGTACGACTTGAACTTTATAAACATCTAAGACCAGCGCTGTAAATCGTAATTTCCCCAAAAGCGTGATGTGATGAATGTCACGCTTTTCTTTTGATTTTAATCAATTTCAGGTTGCCGGATTTTTCCCGGAAATTAACTTTTTTGTTTATTTTTCATATTCATATACATAGGGTGTTGGGGTTGTTTCTTGCAACTATCTAATCGTTTTTTTTTATGTCATGCTTTTTTCAGTTTAAAAAATCTTCTAAAGGGGCAACGGTTGATGGAGGACAAGAGTAAGTTTTTTTTGCCAGTGGGAAGGTATGTAAATATATTTTTGGACATGACGACGTATGAACAACTTAAGATGCAGGCTGGTAAAGAACGTCGGACTATTGCTAAAGAAGCCAGACATATTATTGAGCTGCATTTTGAGTCTGACGAGAAAGAGAAACAATAGAGTCAGGTTATTAGAGTTGAGATGTCTGTTACAGAGCCAATTTTTTAATGGCTCTGTGCCGGATTGACTTAACCCGTCAATACCGCTCTGGGTTGTTTTGTAAATAATATAAATGGAGTTTCTATGAATTTATCCTTATCAAAAGGCGGCCTCCCCGCGTCTGTAAAAAACCGTGCATGGCGGTACTGCCAGATGGCATGGCGTGGAGTGACCACTAAAAAAGCGCTGTCCCGTCTGGCTGCGCTGTCTCCGCTGCTGTTACTCGGTGTGGGACAGATGGCCAATGCAACCGACCTGCTGGCCGGGGGCAAGGATGATGTGAAAGCCACCTTCGGTGCCGACTCATTCGTCATGATGTGTATCATCATCGCCGAACTGATTGTCGGTGTGGCGATGTATATCCGCACCAAGAACCTGTTGATCCTGCTGGGCCTGGTTGTGGTTATCGTCTTCACTACCGTCGGTCTTACCTTCATCAACTGATATGGAGGGAAACGATTTAGACAAATACCGTTTCCCGAAAACCCTGTCAGAGCAGAACCGCATTATTGGACTGCCCCTTGATGAAGCTATCCCCGCAGCGGTTGTTTTGCTGTGGGGATTTTTCACCAAGAAATATTTATTCAGTCTGATTATTGCGGCAGTTATCTGGCAACTGATCAGGGCGGCGAAACGCGGAAAGAGTTCCCGCTGGTTATACAACTGGTGTTACTGGTATCTGCCCACTGAATTATTCCGGGTTGTCTACCGCGTTATTCCCGATTCCAGTTTCAGGAAATGGATAAAATAAATTACCGCAGGGCCATATTATGGAAATCAGCGCTCGTAATTCATCCACCAAAATTATTGCCGTTATTATTCTGTCGCTCACGACACTGGTCTTTATTCTGGGCTTTGCCGTGGCATGGCTGGCTGTGACCAACAGAGCACTCATCCACGAACAACGTACAGTCGTCACACCGATGACCTACAACGCGCCTTTTGTGGTATCCGAAACGAAAGCCGATACCGAGTATTTCCGGATGATGACGCTGTCCTTCCTGGCCCTGCGTCTCAATGTCTCGCCTGAAACGGTCGATTCCAACCACGCTTTTCTGATGTCTTTTGTCGAACCAGAGGCCCGGGAGGAATTTAAAAAAGTACTCCAGGAAGAGGCAGCACAGATTAAAGCCAATGATGTGAATTCCACGTTCTACACCACAGAAATCAATGTCTATCCCGTTGACGGCCGAATCGATGTTCGTGGCGTGCTGAAAATGTGGATTGGTAACTCTAAGCCTTCCACGGAAATAAAAACCTACCGGCTTCGTCTGAAGTACACCGGAGGCTTTACCCGTATCGGCCGGTTCTATGAGGTGACCAATGAAAAATAATCTTCCGGCGTTTTTGTTTGGTACAGCCATGATGGTCGTTATGCCCCCGGCTGCGCAGGCACAGTCACCTGCCACGATAAGCCTGCCACAGGGCGGCCAGTTTCGGCTGAGTATCAGCAATACCGATCCCAACATGATTTTTATCCCGGGTGACAAAGTCACCGCCATCACAGCGCCTGGGGGAATGCTGGCAGACAAGCGGCTGACAACGGCCGGAGGTGTGCTGTTCACCTCGGTAGCCACCCGTACTTTCACGATTTTTGTAGAAACTGCGCTGGGCCAGACCTTCTCTGTCGTGGCCACGCCGGTGAAAGGTGAAGGTCGTGTCTATCGACTGATGAGCGCAGAACCGCCCTCACGGCCTGAAACCCGTAAATGGGAAACCGCTCAGGCTTACGAAAAGCTGCTCATCAGCCTTAACCGTGCCGTGCTGACGGGCGACATACCTGATGGCTACGGCGAAGTAAAACCTCTTTCTGACGGTATTCGTCTCCCCGGTGGTTTTTCTGTTACCCCCCAGAAAGCCTGGGCGGGCGACCAGCTGCGTGCCGATCGTTATGAGCTGCGTAATGCCAATACCTGGGGGGTGGCGCTGCGGGAGCAGGACTTCTGGAAGCCCGGTGTGCGTGCCGTGATGTTTGATAACAACGCAGAGACTCTGATGGGCGGAGGAAGAATGACCGTCACCGTTATCCGTGGAAACGGGGAGGGTGAAGATGGCCAACGTTAATAAAGTCGTCCGCCGTCGTCAGGTTGCCCTGCTTATAGCTCTTGTTCTGGGGATTGGTGCTGGCGGTGCCGGGACATGGATGGTCTCAGAAATGAATCTGAAGAAAGCGCCGCCCGCCAAAGCGCCAAAAGGAGAACCCGCGCCGGATATGACCGGGGTGGTCAATCAGTCCTTTGATAACAAAGTTCAGCGTTCTGCCATTGCGGAAGCCCAGCGGCTTAATAAGGAAACGCAGACAGAGATTAAAAAACTGCGTACTGAAATGGGGCTTGTCAGTCGCGACCTTAAAGGCAGTCAGGATCGCATTCGTGAACTGGAAGATCAGAACCAGTTGCTGCAGACACAGCTTGAGGCCGGGAAGAATTTTGACTCTCTCAGTGCCGAACCTCTGCCGGGGGCGCTGGCCTCTCAGGGGAAACCTGCACCCGCTGGTAATGTTCCACCCCCGACCAGTTTCTGGCCAGCAGGCGGCGGACAGGCCCCGGCTGCGCCAGTGATGCCCCCCATTCAGCGTCCGGGAATGATGGACAGTCAGGAATTCAGTCTGCCGGATACCGGGCCTAAAAAGCCCCGTTTCCCGTGGATTTCTTCCGGCAGTTTTGCTGAAGCGATCGTGGTGGAAGGGGCTGATGCCAATGCGTCCGTTACCGGCGATAAAAATACCGCCCCGATGCAGCTGCGTCTCACCGGCAAAGTTCAGATGCCTAACGATGAAGAGTTCGATCTGACTGGTTGCTTTGTGACCCTGGAGGCATGGGGGGATGTTTCCAGTGAACGAGCCATCGTTCGTAGTCGCTCAATCAGTTGCAAGCTGGGTGATGACGACATCGACCAGAAGATTGCCGGTCATGTGTCCTTTATGGGCAAGAACGGCATCAAGGGCGAAGTGGTTATGCGTAACGGCCAGATCCTGCTGTATGCCGGGGGCGCGGGCTTCCTGGACGGGATCGGCAAGGGCATTGAGAAAGCCTCCTCCACTACCGTGGGTGTCGGCGCAACTGCCAGCATGAGCGCCGGCGATATCGGCCAGGCAGGGCTCGGCGGTGGTGTCAGTTCTGCGGCCAAAACACTCTCTGATTACTACATCAAACGCGCCGAACAGTACCACCCCGTCATTCCAATCGGTGCGGGCAATGAAGTCACGCTGGTTTTCCAGGACGGCTTTCAGCTCGAAACACTGGCAGAAGCGCGCGCGAAAGCGGCTGCACGTAAGAAACAAAATCAGCCTTCTGCCTCATCCACGCCTGCTGCCATGCCAGGTAACACCCCGGACATGCTGAAGCAGCTGAAGGACTTCAGGGTAGGGGACACCGTCGATCCGACGACCGGGCAGGTCGTCACACAGTAAACGGGGCCGGGAAACCGGCCGCAACAACACAATCCGGATTAGTTAGTGCCCTGGAAGACGAGAAAGGGATGGGCGGTAGCGTGTCCGGGCAGCATACACAGGAAAGAGTGATGGCAGACGTACTGGACCAGTTGCAGGAGCAGGAAGACCTGATTCACAGGCTGCACATTCAGGCGGTCAGACAACAGTTAAGTGTTAAAGGTGAAAGCCTTACCCAATGTGAATGTTGTGGAAACCGTATTCAGGAACGGCGCCAGAGAGCGATACCTGGCGTGCGTACCTGCACTGAATGTCAGCGGGTACTGGAAATTCGGGAAAAAAATTATCAGAGGTGAATGATGGGAAGCAGAAAAACCAATGTGATGGTAGTGGGGAAAACTGGCAGCGGTAAAGCCATGACACAAAGTCAGGTCACTCAGTTTTTCCTGGCGAAGTCTGACGTAAGCCTGCTCAAAGAAAGGTATTCCGGTAATGACGGAGAGAGGATAGCGGAGGCTATCCGTCAGAACTGCAACATCTGGTATCCACTGAAGCCTGGGGATGAAGGTCAATAAAAGTGATGGATGCTTCTTTATTGCTTCTGCGAGATTTCAGCGACCTGACCAGGCCGGAGTTAATTGCCCGGGCTAAACACCTGGATATCCTCCGGGCTCGGGTAGCGTATACCCATGACAATTTTTCTCCCCGGCAGCTAAGGGCTTTTGTCCTGGCCACTCTGATGTTGTTCATGAGCTACGTGTTAACGGAATCCATCCTTTTCAGTAGCGTTGCCAGCCTGATAACAATCATCGGGGTACTGCATTATTCCCGGTTACCCATGACATGGCACACACAACTGAAAGACGGTATTTCCCGGATCGAGAGTCTTCGAAGTTCGCCGCTTCGTCAGATGGATGAAGCCAATGCCCATTATGACTGGCATTACGCCTCTTATTGTCTGGCTGCTGAAATCCAGCTTATTTACTCAGCGCTTTCGCAGCCAGCCAGACCCTTCAGCGCATAATTTTTCAGGAAACAGCGATGAAAAAAATCACACTTTTGCTGGCAGGCAGTGCCCTGCTGTTATCCGGTTGTGCCGGTGTCAAAAGCAGTTTCGACTGCGATGCCACAACGTCTGATACCTGTATGACCATGACGAAGGCTAATCAGCTGGCCCGGGACAAGGCGGCAAAACAGGCGGGAAAGCCGGCTGCGGGCGGACTGCCTTCCCTGGTTAATCTTCCTGCCACCTCTGCGGCGGCGGTTCCGTCAGCATCCCGTGCCGTCATCAATGTATCTTCCGGTGCGCAGGTAACCAGCAACAGACCCGCAGTATCAGCTGGCGCCGCAACAGGTATAAGCACGAACGCCGCAGCGTCAACACTGACGCCACGTCCGGTTGCCGGAACGCCGGTCACAACCACTCCGTCACCAGTGGCTTACCGTCCGGTCGGCTCCGTGGTCACACCGGCACCGTCATGTCAGAGCGTGCGCTGTGACCATCCTGGATCGGTGCATCCACAACGCAGCCAGGACCAGATAGCCACGGTCTGGATTGCACCCTGGGTGGACAGCGATAACGCCTTTCATCAGCCCGGTCGGGTGTCCTTTGTGGTCAGCCCTGCCGACTGGGTTCTTCCGTCCCGGGTAAATTAAGGAGTTCGGGTGAAAAAATTTCTGAACGTACTGGAAAATCTGCAGAACGCCTTCCGGATGCCGGATGGCGCGTCGGAGATGACGCGCAATCTGGCCAGCCTGGACTTCCCGCAGCTGACCAGCGTCCTGCCGTACCGTGACTATGACCGTGACAGTGGGCTGTTTGTGAACCGCAGTACGGTGGGTTTTCTGCTACGTGCAGAGCCCCTTATCGGCGCTAACGAACAGATTGTGTATGTGCTGGAAGATCTCATCAAAAGTAAGCTGCCGCGTAAGACGCCAATATCATTCCACCTGGTGTCCAGCAAGCTGATCGGTGATCAGCTTGACCGGGGCCTGTCTGAGTTCCGCTGGCAGGGAAAGCATGCTGACAAATTTAACCGTATCACCAGGGCATATTATCAGCGCGCGGCGCAGCAGCAGTTCAACAGCCCGACCGGTCTGCCGCTGACCCTGCGTGACTACCGCCTGTATATCTCCTACTGCGTGAAGGCGAAGAAGCGGACGGCTGCTGTGATGACGGAAGTCGCTCATACCCTGAAAGTGCTGCGTTCCTCTCTGGACGCAGCAAAAATTTACACGCAGGCGGCCGATGACCAGGAGCTGGCCACGCTGGTTCACGGGATGCTGAATGCCCGTCATGATCAGCTGTACCCGGATGAGGTTCGTGTCGGTAAATTTGATGAGCTGCATCAGCGCTGTGTTGACCAGCGTATCGGTATCGATGTGCGTCCGGATGATGTTCTCATCAGTCTTGCCGACCGTCAGGGCAGCGTGACCTCCACGCGGGCCATGAACTTCATGCTGGAGAACAACCCGGATATGTTCATGCTGTGGATGGGAGGCGATAACCTGTCCAACCTGCTCAGCCCGGACCTGACAATCGCCAGCCCGTTCGTCATCACGATGGTGATGGAGGCCGAAGACCAGGTGGCGACGCAGGGAGAAGCCACGCGCAAGTATCTCGACCGGGAGAAAAAAGCAAACTCTCCCTATGCCACCCTGTTTCCCGGCGTGGCCAAACAGGCCAAAGAATGGAAGGAAATCCGCGAGCATCTTAACAGCAACCAGACCTGTATTGTCCGCTATTACTATAACGTCACCACGTTCTGTCCGGATACGGATGAGGATGCGCTGGTCTGCGAACAGCAGGTCATTAATACCTTCAAGAAGAATGGCATAGATCTGTTTTCCCCGACCTATATGCAGTTCCGTAACTGGATAGCAATGCTCCCCTTCATTCATGCGGAAGGGCTCTGGGAAGACATCAAAATGGGCGGGGCAACCTGCCGGGCCGAAAGTATCCAGGCCGTAAACCTGCTGCCGGTGGTGGCCGACAACCGGTTGTGTCAGGGGGGATTGCTGACGCCGTCCTACCGTAACCAGCTGGCATTCCTCGATATCTACGGCGACGGGATGGGCAACACCAACTACAACATGGCGGTAACTGGCACGTCCGGAGCCGGTAAAACCGGTCTGGTCCAGCCTATCCTGCGCAGCGTGCTGGACTCCGGCGGTATCGCCTGGGTGTTTGATATGGGGGACGGCTACAAATCGTTCTGTGAGAACGTGGGTGGCACGTACCTTGACGGTAAGTCACTCAAATTCAATCCGTTTGCCAACATCTCCAGTATCAATGAGTCCGGGGAACGTATCCGTGACCAGCTGGCTGTGCTGGCAAGCCCTAACGGTACGCTGGATGAAGTCCATCACAGTTTGCTGCTGCGCGGGGTTCAGGAGGCCTGGGAAGCACACAGGGAAAAAGCCCGAATTGACCACGTAGTCCAGAAGCTGACGGCCATCCGTGAGGATGATAAATACCAGAACTCGCCGGGTATCACCAACCGACTGGATGAAATTATCGAACTGCTCGGTAAGTACTGCTCCTGGGGAATTTACGGCGAATACTTTAACAGCGACGAGCCGTCACTGACCGATGATGCCCGCTTTATCGTCCTGGAGCTGGGGGGCCTGCAGGACAAGCCTGACCTGCTTGTTGCGGTAATGTTTTCTCTCATCATCTACATCGAAGACAAAATGTACCGCACGCCGCGCAGCCTGAAGAAATGTTGCACCATCGACGAAGGCTGGAAGCTGCTCAACTTTAAAAATGAGAAGGTCGGTCAGTTCATTGAAACCGGCTACCGTACGGTACGCCGCCACCGTGGCGCGTTCATCACCATCAGCCAGAACATCAAAGACTTTGACGCCGATGATGCTTCCGGCGCTGCAAAAGCGGCCTGGGGTAACTCAGCCTTCAAGGTGATCCTCAAACAGGATGCCTCTGAGTTTAAGCAGTATAACCAGAACCGTCCCAACCAGTTCAGCGAGCTGGAGCGCAGTGTTATCGGTAAGTTCGGTGATGCCAAAGACCAGTGGTTCTCCTCCTTTATGCTGCGCATCAACGATACCTGCAGTTTCCATCGTCTCTTTGTCGATCCGCTCAGTCGCGCGATGTTCAGTTCAAAGGGTGATGACTTCGAGTTTATCCGCCAGTGCCGGGAACAAAACATGGATATCCATGACGCTGTATACCAGCTGGCACAACGTAACTTTCCTGATGAGATGCGCGAACTGGAAGCGCTCGCGGAGGCTGCATGACCACTGACCAAAAACTTACCCCTGCTCAGTCTGAATCCCCTCTCACTTCTGATGACGCCAGGAAGGGGATAAACATCACAGCGGGAGGACACAGGCGGGAGCAACGTCGCCGTCGTTGCCTGCTCAATCTGCTACTGGTCGCTGCCACTATTGTGTGTATCAACGCGGCGGTAACGACGCTGCTGATTAGCTGGCGTACGCCGACGGTGGTGTCCTTTGATATGAAAAAAACGCTGGATCAGTTCACAGAACAGGCCAGCGCTCAGTCACTGGATGAGGCTCAGAGTAAGGCTCTTACCGAACGATTTATGACCAGCCTCAATGCGGAGCTGCAGGACTGGCAGCGCCGCCATGATGCACTCATCCTGGTGACGCCTGCTGTGGTCAGCGGGGCGGGCGACATCACTGATGAGATTCAGACAGGGGTGGCACACCGAATGGCGGCGGGAGGCGGCAACTGATGAAAAAAGGGCTGCTGACACTGTTGCTGATTTCCGGCGTAGCACAGGCAAAAAATCTGGGGACATGGGGGGAAATGTATCCCATTGCTGAGCAGGACATGCTCACTACCATCCAGACACGCCTGAAGGCAATGGAGGCCAGCGGCGAGATGGCCCGGGAGCAGGAGGCGTTCAAACAGCGTGTCATTGAAAATACTCTGCGTCCCAGGCCGGTTGAAGGACTGACACTGGCGCAGGAGAACACCACGCACTATATCGATCCATCGCTGACGGTCAGTGAAGATCTGAAAGACCATCAGGGGCGGGTGTTCGCCCATAAAGGGCAGGTGATTAACCCGCTGGATACGGTGCCGTTCACCGACACGCTCTATTTTATTGATGCAGATAACCCGCAGCAGCTGGCATGGATGAAGGCACAGAAGCCCGGGACACTGACGTACCGCGTCATTCTGGTTAACGGGGACGTCCGTGAGGCCACGAACGCCCTCAATACCCGTATCTATTTTGACCAGGACGGCTCACTCTGCCGGAAGTTTAAGCTGAAAGCTATCCCGGCCCGGGTGACGCTGGCAGAAGATCGCCGCCGCCTGCGGGTAGACACGTTCTCCCTGGATGCGCCGGAGGTGAAGCCATGAAACGTTATCTGGCCGGTCTGGGGCTGATGCTTCTGTGTCTGACCGGGATGAGCGGCACGGCACAGGCGGCTTCCGCAGAATGTGAGGGGAATTTTGTTAACCCGATCACCGATGTCTGCTGGGAGTGCATCTTTCCGGTGACCATCGGCAATGTGCCGGTAGTCAAAGGTCGCCAGCCGGACACGCCGAACCCGTCGATGCCCATCCAGTTCTGCCCGATGGGCATTCTGTACCGGGTGGGGCTGGCCATTGGATACTGGGAGCCGATGGCGCTGACGGACGTGACGCGTTCTCCGTACTGCATGGTGAATCTGGGCGGGTTCAATATCAATATCGGTAACGTCGGCAGCGGGACCGGAGGACAGGAAAGCCGCGCAAATCCCGGCGCGTTTTACCATGTCCACTGGTACAAATACCCGCTCACCTACTGGCTGAACATTATTACCTCGATGGGCTGTCTGCAGGGTGGCGACCTGGATATTGGTTATCTGTCCGAGCTGGACCCGATGTGGGACAGCAGTTCGCTGAGCATGATTATCCAGCCCGAAGCCATTCTCTTTGGCAACGTTATTGCACAGGGGGCCTGTGCGGCAGATGCAGTGGCGAGCCTGGTGGGGAAACCCATTGATGCCCTGTTCTGGTGTGCTGGCAGTCAGGGCAGCATGTATCCGTTTAACGGCTATGTCTCTAACGAATTCAGCCCGCTGCAGACCTCTTTACTGCTCAGTGAACGTATGGCGTTCAAACTGCACCGTCAGGGCATGGTGATGAACAGTATCGGTGAAAACACCGCCGTGTGCTTTGAATATCCGTCCCCGATCATCCCTAAAAGCCGCTGGCGGTATCACCTGGTTAATAAATATCCCGATGCAGGCCAGTGTCATCCGCTGGGCCGTAGTGTGACCCGCTGGGAAACCGGCAAAAACATGCCTAATGACCGGCGTAACTTCGGCTACCTCTTCTGGCGCAAACGCAATTGCGTATTCCTGTAAGGAGCAAAGCATGATCGTGAGTAAAAAAAAGTATGACTTTCTGCTCGATCGCTACGAACAGGCCGCCTCCCGGGCGGACCTGCTGGAGCGGCAACTTGCAGAGCTGAACGGGGCGATGGAGAAACATGGCACACCGTACAAGTGCATTCTGGAGTGTCGTGAAGCGGCGTTGGCGGTATCCACGCCGGGTAGTGAACAGGTGTGGCTGACGCTGGATCGCCTGGCGTTTATTGACCGGTGGGTAAGTGCCCTGCTGCCGTCCCTGACACGACGGATGTCCGACCGGGAGCGGCCGATGTGGGAGGACATGCTGAAAACTCGCTCTGCAGATCACGCTTATGGAATGGTGCGCGGCAAGCCACAGGGAGAAAAACAATGAAACGCGTACTGATATCGCTGGCCCTGCTTCTGACCTGCGGGACCGGGATGGCCAGCGATCATACTGAGAACCGCCAGTTTATTCACGACCAGCTGCAGCTGGACCGCCAGCGTTTTCGTGCCCTGCAGACGCCCGAATTTCTGCAACAGCCACGCCCGGTGGCACCACAGGATCAGGCTTTTCTGGACTCACAGGCTTCACAGTTCCGTCAGGCCATGCAACCCGGGGAACGCCCGGTGGATGCGGCCCTGGTGTTTGTGTCTTTCTCGATGCCACCGGATGAGCTGAAGCAGCGCGTGAGGGATGCGGCGGAACTCAATATTCCGGTGGTTATCCGGGGGATGGTGAACGGCGACATGCGGGCCACGGCGAATGCTGTAGCTGGTCTGGTAAAAGAGAGCAATACCGGAGGCGTGCAGATAGACCCGACCACCTTTCGTAAGTACAACATTACCGCCGTACCGGTACTGATTGTCGCCTGCGGCAACCAGGGTGATACAGTTGACCGGCTTCAGGGGGATCTGACCTTACATCAGGCCCTGAAGCGGGTGGCGGAGGAGGGGGACTGCGCTGACACGGCCCGGAACCTGCTGGGTGGGGAGGTGCAATGAAACACTATCTTCCTCTACTGATGGCGATGACATCGTTCTGTCTGGTCGCGCCGCTTGTCGCCAATGACCAGTTTAATCAGGGCATGCAGCAGGGTAACGCCAGCAAAGGGCAGGGGGCCAGCGCTATACAGGGGTTTAAGCCGGCGGAAGTGATCCCCGGCTATACCGACTCGCCAGCTGAAAGCGGCTATTACGGGGGCGTAACGTCGTCCGGTGTGGATATGACCTCTCCCGGTTCGACGGCGCTGAACACGTCTGAGGCCGGGAAAACCATCACCGAATCCATTCTGAACACGCCGCCGGATAACAAGCCCTCAATGGATGCGCCGTTTATCTCTGAGGGACTGGCGATGAAAGACAAGGCGGAGACCATCACCGGCGGCGGGTTTGATGGTTGCGTGGACCAGCCTGCCAGCTTTACCGAAATCACCACTCACCAGTGCCTGCGGGACACCAAAATTGAGCAGTACTGCACACGCACCGCGACCATTACCGGGGACTGGAAAAACACCGAGGTTTACCGGTATGTGACGATTTCTCCGGGGCAGTTCCGCTATAGCCAGAACGGAAAGCAACTGGTATTCAGCGTGACCTCTCCGGTTACGGGCGTCGTGATGAATGCACAACTGAAGGTGTATGCCAGTTTTTATTTCCTTAACTCCCGTTATACGTTCATGAACTCTGTGTTCAACGTCTCGACCGCACCGGGCGGGACGGATACGTTCACTCTGAGTGGTGCACCAGGGCTGAATATTACCGAGGGACAGGTGCTGACAGGTTCCGGCTGCACAGCTAACGGCAACTGTATCAGCGGTGGTAACGGGGACTGGCAGGTTTATCAATCGCTGGCCAGTGGGAAAGCGACGTTCACCCTGACCCTGTATGTCAAAGTCAGCGAGAAAGAGTGGGTGCCACGGGTAGAGTGGTCCGAAAGTTGCCCGTTCAGTAAGACCGAAGGGGCCATGACCGGTTCACAGTGTGTGGAGCCGGGGGAGACACGGACCGTCGTTGTGGGCGGTAAAACGTACAGCATTCATCAGGACTGCTGGAAATGGCAGGACACGTACCTGACCCAGACGGAAACTGAGGGTACCTGCGGGGAGTATATGAAAGATTCAGCCTGTACGGTGACCCGCAGCGAGTGTGCCGATACGGTCGACGGCTTCTGTGTCAGCCAGCAGGTGACCTACTCCTGTGAGCGTAAAAAAGAGGGTAACGGCCAGATTTGCGGCGGGGAATTCTTCTGCAAGGACGGCAGCTGCGCCCAGGCGCAGACAGGAACCAGCAACATGTTCGGTCAGGCCGTCTCGGCGCTCGCGGCAGTGGCCGCCGCTGGCGAGGATGTGGCCGCGCTCAATGGTGTGGACGTCCGCGCCTTTACCGGCGAAGCGCAGCACTGCAAGAAGATGGCGGTGGGCTTCAATAACTGTTGCAAGGACTCCGGCTGGGGCCAGGATGTGGGCCTGTCGAGCTGCAGCAGCGAGGAAAAGGCGCTCGGCAAAGCGAAGGATAAAAAGCTGACGGTGTATGTCGGGGAATACTGCAGCAAGAAAGTGCTGGGCGTGTGTCTCGAGAAAAAACGTGGTTACTGCGTGTTTGATTCCAAACTGGCGCGTATCGTCCAGGAGCAGGGGCGTCGTGACCAGCTGGGTGTGGGGTTCGGTAAAGGCAAGTCACCGGACTGCCGGGGCATCACGGTGGATGAACTGCAGCGACTCGACTTTGGCGTGATGAACTTCAGCGATTTCTATGATGATCTTAATGCCGGCAGTGAAATCCCGGAAGACCAGGCATTACTGAAAAAGGCGCAGGACATCATTGCCGAAAAAATGCAGGAGAACGCGCCATGAAATGTATTGCCGGTGCGCTTGCCCTGATAATGGCAGCATCACTGCATGCTGCTCCCGAGGATGTACTGGCACCTGAGTATGCCCGGGAAGAGGGATGGCAGTGGTACAACCCCAATGCTGAAGAGGCCGAACCCGAACCGGCGTCGCCGCCGACACTACGGGAACGTCTGGCCAGCATGACGCCATCAGAGCAGAAAAAGGTGCTCCAGCAGGCGACCCGTGAAGCGCTGGACACCGCCATTCTGTATCCATCTGCGGAGAACTTCCGCCGCTTTATGACACTGCAGAACTTCTGGACTGACCGGGCAACGGACTTCACCCAGACGGCGAAACTGGCCCGGCTGAAGTATCCGGAGCTGGATTACAACGTGAAGCGCAGCCATTACAACGGCACGGTGGAAGCCCGCCTGACTGAAGAGAAGAAGGTCCAGAATGCGGTTATCAGCCAGGTGGCGCAGCGTTATGGCCTGTTCTTTTTCTACCGGGGCAACAATGCTGTCGACAACCTGATGGCTGGGGTGATACGGGCTTTCTGTGAAGATCGGGGGATCAGCCTGATGGCCGTCAGCGTGGACGGTAAACTCAGCGACCAGCTTCCGCAAAGTCGCCCTGACAGCGGACAGGCCGAAAAAATGCGTGTCACCCACTTCCCGGCCACGTTTCTGGTCGACCCGAAAACTCACCAGTGGCAACCCCTTGCGTGGGGGTTTATGAGCCACGACGACCTGGATCGCCAGATGGTCAGCGTCCTTACCCACTTTGCACCTGACTACTGATACTGTCTTTTGAGGTAACCCATGCTTATTACTGCATTGCGGACCGCCATCCTGATGGCGGCGATGCTGGCCGGCTGTCTGCAGGCCGGAACACTGGATGATATTCGTGCTCTTGAAGCCGGAAAAACGGGCCGCAGCGCCCCTGCAATGGACGCTCTCAGCCTGCCGGAGAACAGGGCGACACCGACAACAGACCGTGTCGCTCAGGATACGTCACCGGTCTGGTATACGCTGAGTGACGGGCGGAAAGTTAACCTGCAGGACTGGAAGGTGGTGCTGTTCATGCAGTCGACCTGCCCGTACTGCCGCCAGTTTGCGCCGGTTCTTAAAGCCTTTTCTCAGCAAACCGGTCTTGACGTTTTCCCCATCAGCCTTGACGGGAAGGGGGATGCCGAATTCCCCGACGTCCTGCCGGCAACACCGGATGTGATGGTGGAATATTTCCAGAGTGGCCTGCCGGTGGCCACGCCAACAACCTTTCTGACCAACGTCAACACGATGGAAACCTGGCCGCTGCTGCAGGGGGCCGCAGAGACTGGTGAGTTTCGCAGCCGGCTCGATGAGGTACTGCGTATGGCACTGGCTCGGCAGTCAGGGAAAAGCATTCCACTCAACGCGCAGGGACAACAATAATGCGACTGAAACCGCTCTGCCTGGCCTTTGCGCTGGGCCTGTACAGTGCAGGAACGGCGCATGCCGGGCTGCAGGATGACATGAATTCATTCTTTAATGACATGAGTTATGCCAGCAATACCACCTCGGCAAAAGCCTGGCAGGGGCAGGCTGCACGTTATGTCTCCGGCGGCTCGTTTTATGCGCGCACCGGTAACAAGAACATTCAGCTGGTTTCCATCAGTCTGCCGTCCATTAACGCAGGGTGTGGCGGGATTGATGTGTATCTGGGCGCGTTCTCTTTCATAAACTCCGACCAGATTATGGCGTTTGTGAAACAGACGATGGCCAACGCGGCGGGCTACTTCTTTGACCTTGCGCTGGAAACCACTGTACCAGAACTGAAGGCTGCGAAAGACTTCCTGCAGAAGATGGCCGCTGATATTAACCGGTTCAATATGTCCAGCTGTCAGGCGGCAAAAGCGATGGTCGACAGCGTGGCATCGCTGTGGGGTGAGAGTCAGCAGAACGTCTGCCAGTCTGTTGGCGGGCAGAAAAGTGTCTTTTCAGACTGGGTGGCCTCCCGTCAGGGGTGTACCTCCGGCGGCAAATACGGCTCCGTCGCAGACAAAGCCACTGGTGCGGAAAAGGACCAGGTCCTGAAGGATATAAACCTGATGTGGGATGCGCTCGGCAACAGCTCGCTCAGCAGCAATGCAGAGTTGCGTCAGTTCGCCATGAGCATCAGTGGCTCGGTGATTTTCGGCAGTTCCGGGGAAGTGCGAATCCTGTCTTCGATGGCATCCGACAGGAGCCTGCTGACAGCGATGATGAGCGGCGGTAGTGCGAAAGTATACGTCTGCGATAACCAGAATAAATGCCTGTCCCCGACCCTAAATAACGTGACGATTTCCGCAGACAAATCGCTTATTAAGATGGTGCAGGACATGCTGACCAGCATCGAGAACAAGGCCATCACCGACACGCCGCTGACGGAAAAAGAGAAGCAGTTCATCAACAGTACCTCCATCCCCATTCTCTCCTGGATTGTGGATCAGTCGTCACTGAGTGTCTCGCAGTCCCTTTTTGCCCAGCTGACAGATTACATCGCGGTCGACATCTATCTGCAGTATCTGGAAGCCGTGATGAAGGTGGTTAACGGATCTCTTGCCACCAAAGATTACCCAGGCGCCAATATGAAAGAGTTGAAAAGCGGGCTGGCCGACGCGCGTCAGGCGCTTAACTCGCTGCGTATGGAAGTGCAGATCAAAGAAGATGCCCTTATCTCCGCGCAGCAGCAAATCCGCTTTATCCGCCAGCAGGTCTCCTCAAAAATGAGCGATCGTGTGCTGGGTAACTACCAGTTCAGCAGGGTGAATTGATATGGCCGTTGATACGATTTACACCGTTGCCGGCGGGGCGTGGTTTCAGGATACGCTTAATGGCGTGGCGGCATTTTTTAACAGCAGGGCCGGAGACTCACTGATTGCTATGGCCACCGCCGTATCGGTGATTGTCGGGGCGGCAACCTATATCCGCACACGCAATATTATGGACCTCGTCAAATGGGCCGGGTTTTATGTCCTGGTGATTGCCGTTCTGGTCGGGGACAAGCGGAACGTGCAGATTATTGACCTGTCTGAGCCAGCGGCCATCTATCAGGTGGATAATGTCCCGACCGGCCTTGCAGCCCCGGCCAGCCTGATAACCCGTATTGGGGCCGGAATGGCACAGGTTTACGATTTTGTGTTTGCCCGGCCGGACGCGCTGACTTACAGCAAAACCGGGATGCTGTTCGGCGCGCAGCTGGCGGCGGGGAGCAGTGACTTCCGGTTCTCTGAGCCGGAAATTCAGCGCATGTTCTCTGATTACGTTCATAACTGCGTGGTGGGTGACATTATGCTGAACAATAAGTACAGCATTGGCGATCTGATGAATTCTACAGACCCATACGCGCTGATATTCAGTAAACCCAGCCCGCTGCGTGGTCTGTATGACAAAAACCGCAATTTTCTGACCTGCGAGCAGGCCACAACCAAAATAAACACTGATTCGAGTGATATCAGTGGCCGAAATATGTTTCCGTTTCTCCAGCAGGTGCTTAACCGGATGCACGGTTTCACGAACCAGGTCTTTGGTCCGACAAACGGTGCCAGTACGGCACTGTTCACCGAAATGCTGGGCGACAGTTACAGCTATTTTCACGGTACGTCTCTGACCTCCACCGAAATTATCCGCAAGAACGTGATAATGAATGGTTTGCGCAGCGGTCTGGAGAGTTTTTCCGCCCAGAACGGTGATACGGCGGGACTGGTGAATGTGGCCACCCAGACCTCAATGGCCAAAATGCGCCTGTCTCAGGCGACCAGTGCATCCATCGCTGCCAACACGCTGCCGGTGATGCACAGCGTTCTGCTGGGCATGACAATGGCGCTGTTCCCGGTGCTGATTGTTCTGGCCGTGGTGAGTTCCCTGTCCTGGACCATTATCAAAGGCTATATCTACACCATTGCCTATCTGCAGATGTGGCCCATTCTGTTCTCCATACTGAACCATGCGATGAACTTCTACCTGCAGGGCAAACTCAACGGGACGGCGGTGACGCTGGCCACCTTTGACCAGGTGCAGAATACCTATTCAGATATCGGCACCACAGCCGGCTGGCTGGCGCTGTCCATCCCGTTTATCGCCTGGGGGATGGTAAAAGGCCTGGGACAGGTGGTGTCGCAGGCGGGGAACTATCTGGGGCAGACCCTGCAATCAGCCTCCACACAGTCGTCCTCGCAGGCCATTGACGGCAACTGGTCGTATAACAATATGACGACCGGGAATGTACAGGGTAACAAGTGGGATACCAACTACAGCCATCGTGAAGGTCATATGACTAACCAGCTTGAGAGCGGGGCGACGAAAACCCTGACGTCGTCCGGACAGTCGGTCTACAACACCACGGAAGCAATTTCAAAATTACCGGTCGATATTGCGCTGGGTAAAACTGCATCCAGCAGTTGGCAGCAGCAGCAACGTGATGCCCTGAGCGAAGCGCAGAGCCTCAGCAACAGTCTGTCACAGACCTCCAGCCTGGCCACCTCGCAGATGAGTCAGTGGAGCCAGCAGAGGGGAAACAGCGACACCACGGTGACAGGCAGCGATGCTTCTGCCAGCAGCAATCTGACCAAAGCGCTGAACACCATTCAGTCTATTGGTTCACGCTATGCCCGGGATGAAAATACCACTCTGGCGGAAGGGATTCGGGCAGCTGCAACGAAGAGCCAGGATATGAGTTTGGGTGCAGGTGCCAGTGTGAGCGGGAAACTAAATTCTGAGCGTCAGTTTGCAGGTAAAATCGCTGAATTTGCTACAGGTGTTTCCGTCGGCGCTGAGGCGCATCTGAAGGGAGAATATACGGGGCGGAGCGGTTCCTCCCACGGCACCAGTTCCGATCTGACCCAGCAGGGCGGGACCAGCAAAGGGTTCAGTGCTCAGGAGCTTAAGGATTTCCGCGACGCAATGGACGTGGTGAGTTCCAGCCGTGTGACCGACAGTGGCAGCCATACGGACAACGCATCAGCTTCCCTGGCGAACCAGTTGTCGTCCACCTTCTCCAGCCTGAAAAGTCAGGCATCGCAGTATAATGATGCGGTTACCCGCAGCCATGAATACTCACAGCTGGCCAGCTATGCAGAGAACAACAGTGCCAGTATTAACCAGAACTACTCGCAGGAGTTTGTCGGGTATGTCACCAGTAAGCGTCCGGGTGAAGCTGACCAGTTGCTTTCTGACGCGGCCAGCCCGGAAGTCCGTGCCGAGCGTGACAGACTGGCGCAGGCATTTGTGGAAGACCGCATGAAGCCGCAATTACTGCAGGAGTTTGAGCAGAACAGGGGCCGTACCGGTGAGGGGATGGGAAGTGTGGGAGCTTCCTCTGGTGGCGGTAATCTGCAGAGTGAATATGATACGCAACAGACACAAATGGAAAACCGGGCAAATGCTGGCGGCGTGAGGCAGCAGGATGATGTCAGCAGTGATGTGGCTGACAGACGCCGTCACGCTGAATCTCAGGTAAATAGTGAAAAAAATACTGTGATCTCATCCGGCAATACACCGAAGGAAGAATACAATCGCTTGCAGAGTGAGCATGAACAGGGTAATAAAAACTTTAATGAAGCGAAATTATCTGAAAATGAAAGGCAAAAATTCTATAAGAATGATGCTTTTACGGATTATGAAGATAAAATTAAGGATATAAAGGACGAGCTAGGAAAGAAATCAAAAGATTTAATGTAAGAGGGATTTATGAAAAAGTCAGAGCTTGAAAAAGATGTTGATGATTTACTGAAAAGATTAGTTTCCAGTGACTATGATATTCCGGAGAATTCTGGTGTTATGAAGATTCTCCTGCGGAAATTGTTCATGGTAACGTTTATTGGAGTAGTGCTAGTTAGTTTGAACTTTTTGTTGTATCAGGATGAATGGCGTGACCTTCTGGCAGTGCTTGTGTTTTCTATATTGCCTCTTGCGATTTTTAGCCTTGTTTTCATCGCGTCTTTGTATCAGCCGATTAGTATGTATCTGTCATTAACTGATGAAATAAAAGAAAGTTCTTTAGTTGTTCAGTTGTTAATAAAGAAAGTAAGACATTATTGGCATGTGCTGTTTGCTTTGAATTGTGCGGTTGGCATTGTATTGCTTTTTATAGATGATGGTTTTGTTGTTGGATTCGGTGCAGCATGGTTTGTAACGTACATTATGGGGATTATAGCGTTTCAGACATCACTATCCCGATACATGACCCCTGCAGTGGTAAGCAGTTTATCTAAAGTGAAAGAGTTGCTTTCTGCCTCCCCAAAATAAACGTCTGATTTTGTGACGCATTCTGAAAATTCGCAAAGTACAACCATAGTGTTGATGTGGTTGTGCTTCTGCCTGTACATTAACTATACGCACATTGAATGTGTGGAGTAATAACAATAAGTACCTCCGGGTATTGCATATAACATGCGACTTATATGGAAATGAGAAAACTATATGAAACATAACGTTAAGCTGATGGCAATGACTGCCGTTTTATCCTCCGTCCTCGTGCTCTCTGGGTGTGGCGCGATGAGCACAGCGATTAAGAAACGTAACCTCGAAGTCAAAACTCAGATGAGTGAAACCATCTGGCTGGAGCCGTCCTCACAGAAAACCGTGTATCTCCAGATAAAAAATACCTCTGACAAAGACATGTCCGGCCTGCAGGCGAAAGTGACCAAAGCTGTTCAGGATAAGGGCTATACCATCACGTCATCGCCGGACAGCGCACACTACTGGATTCAGGCCAATGTCCTGAAAGCCGATAAAATGGACCTGCGTACTGCCCAGGGGTTCCTGAGCCAGGGCTACGAAGGCGCGATAACGGGCGCTGCATTAGGTGCGGGGATCACCGGTTATAACTCCAGTTCTGCCGGCGCGACATTAGGTGTTGGCCTGGCGGCGGGCCTGGTGGGAATGGCCGCTGACGCGATGGTGGAAGATATCAACTATACGATGGTGACGGATATTCAGATTTCTGAAAAAACCACCGCAAGCGTGCAGACCGATAATGTCGCCGCCCTGAAACAGGGTACCTCCGGATATAAAGTGCAGACCAGCACGCAGACCGGTAATCAGCATAAATACCAGACCCGTATCGTGTCATCTGCCAATAAAGTTAACCTGAAATTCAAAGAAGCAAAACCTGTCCTCGAAGATCAGCTGGCGAAATCTGTCGCCAATATTTTGTAATACACTCAGGGTGGCCGCCAGGCCACCCTGTTTTAAATCTCAGCTTCCTGAAATACATCACATTATTTAATTACATCAAATAATCTGTTAGCGCATGCAGACAGACCTGTATCCGGCATGTCTGCTGGTTACCTGCTTCCGGGAAAATATAATGAGCCTGAATCCTCGCGACTTAACGCAGGGCGGTCAGGTCGCTTTTATGCGCCTGAAAATGTTTCTGCAGATAAATAATCTGATTTCTTATTACGTTATTATGGGGACGGTATTATTTGGTCTTGCCGTTCTGCTGATACGAATGAGCATTCAGAATCTGACCAACGGTATTATTTACTGGTTCGTCCGGTGGATGTCGCCGTTTACGGAAAGAATGGTCAGCCAGCCGGTTTATAATATCCGGTATTACGAACATACCCTGCAGTACAGCGCCCGGCAGATCCTCAGCGACAATTACACCGCCTATTGCGGGCAGTTGCTTAAACAGGAGCTGATAATTGCCGGTTGCGCTTCGCTGCTCGTCGCGTTTCTGGCCACGTTCGCCGTGTACTGGTATCTCGGGCGTACCGGTCGTCAGCAGAGCGAAGATGAAATCATCGGGGGCCGCGTCCTCAGTGAGTCCCCGAAAGACGTTGCCCGCCTGATGAAAAAACGTGGAGAAGCCTCCGATATTCGTATCGATGACCTGCCGCTGAAGCTGGATTCTGAAATTCAGAATATGGCTATGCATGGCACGGTATCAACCGGTAAATCCACCCTGATGCGCAAGATTTTAAGGCAGCTTCGTGACAGGGGCGATCTGGTCATTATCTACGACAAAGGCTGTACGTTCGTTGAGGACTTCTACGACGAATCCCGGGATAAAGTACTTAACGCGCTGGATTCCCGTTGCCCGAACTGGGACTTGTGGGAGGAATGCCGCTCTATCGCCGAACTGGAGAATGCCAGTACGACTCTGATCCCGGCCAGTAGCGGTGAAGATCCTTTCTGGCAGGGTAGTGCGCGCACCATCTTCGCAGAAGGTGCCGAGCGCATGCGTAAGGATGCAGACCGCAGCTACAACAAATTCCTGCGGACACTGCTGGCCATAAAGCTGGATCAGTTACGGGCTTTCCTGGCCGGTACACCAGCCTCCACACTGGTTGACGGAAAAATTGAGAAGACAGCCATCTCTATCCGGAGCGTTCTGACAAACTACGTTAAAGCGCTGCGCTACCTGCAGGGCATTGACCGTCCGGGACGGGAGAAGTTTACCATCCGGGAATGGATGAAAGGCCAGACCGATAAATCGAAGAATGGCTGGCTTTTTATTACCTCCGATGAACAGAACCATGAGTCCCTCAAGCCGCTTATTTCACTGTGGCTCAGCATTGCCGCCACCAGTCTTCTCGCTATGGGGCCGAACCGGCAGCGGCGTGTCTGGTTCTTCTATGACGAACTGGCGTCGCTGCATAAATTGTCCTCATTACCGAGGATTATTTCAGAAGCCCGTAAATTTGGCGGTTGTTTTGTGCTGGGTTTTCAGAACATCGCCCAGATGGAAGAAATCTATGGTCCTAAAGCTGCAGCGGGGCTGTTTGACCTGCTGAACACCAAATTCTTTTTTCGTTCCCCGAGTGCGGAAATTGCGCAGTTTGTGGAAAAAGATCTGGGGGAAACCCGGCGTAAAAAATTCAGTGAACAGACCAGCTTCGGCCATGAGCAGGTCCGTGACGGGATTTCATTCGGCAAGGAGGAAGAGCGTGTCACGGTGGTGACCTATTCAGACGTCCAGAAACTTAACGATCTGCAGTGTTATGTCACCCTGCCCGGTGACTATCCCGTTGTAAAACTCTCCATGAGTTATGAGGCTATGCCCAAAGTGGCAGATGCCCTGTTGCTGCGTGACGTACAGACGAGTCTTGATCAGACACTTGAGGATGAAATCCGGCGCCGTAGTGAAGAAGAACGGCACAAGTTTGCCGGATTGTTCGAGGGAGAATCGTTAATTCAGGCTGTTCCGGGCGGTGCGTTTATACCGGAGGGTAATCTTTCGAATACCCCTCCCCCTTCTGCCGACCTGGTGGCTGCTGTTCTCGCGGAAGCGAACACGCCTCCTGCGACGTCGCCATTGCAGACAAAGGGTGTTTCCAGCGATGCAGATACCGAAAACACGGCTTCCACTGCAGTTGCCGCTGAAGGTGGCTCAGCCTCCACCGGAGGGACTGAGCGTGATATCGAACAGGATTTATCACAGGATGTTCCCCCGGGCCTGAACAGCGACGGTGAGGTTGTGGATTTCGCAGCGTATGAGGCATGGGCTCAGACCTCACACCAGACTCGCGATATGACCCGCAGGGAAGAGGTCAACATCAACCATGCGACAGATAAAACGCATGACTTTGATGACGACAGGGAGGTGTTCTGATGCTCTCCATTTCTTCCATCAAGGGTGATGCGGGCTATTACAGTCACGAAGACAACTACTATGCCAGCGGTTCGCTGGAGTCTCGCTGGCTGGGAGATGGCGCGGAGAAACTGGGCCTGAAGGGCGAAGTCGCCAACGCCGATATGGATGCGATACGTCAGGGCAAACTTCCTGACGGTACCGATCTCTCCAGGATGGTCAATGGCGTGAATAAACACCGCAGTGGCTACGACCTGACTTTTTCAGCCCCCAAAAGTGTATCGATGATGATCCTCATTGGTGGTGATACCCGCCTGCTTGATGCGTGGAACCGTAGTGTTGAAAACGGCATGAAAGAGGTAGAGAAGCTTATCAGCGCGCGCATCACAGACAGTGGAAAAACCGATACTGTTCTGACGGGAAACATGGTGGCCGCACTGTACAACCATGATACCTCCCGTGCTTTAGATCCGCAGATCCATACGCATGCGCTGGTGTTCAATACCACGTTTGCGGAAGACAAATGGCGGGCGCTGGCCAGCGATACACGTATGAAAACCGGATTCGGTGAAAATCTGTATGCGCTGCAGGTGGCGATCGGAAACCTCGTACTGCAACCATTCAGACAGGAGGCGGAAAAACTTGGTTATGAAACGGTTGCAGCCGGTAAAAATGGTCTCTGGGAGCTGAAAGATGTTCCCGTTGCGCCGTTTTCGACCCGAAGTCAGGCTATTAGCGAAGCGGCAGGGCCGGATGCGTCCAAAAAATCCCGCGACGTTGCCGCACTTGATACCCGCCAGGCTAAAGCCTGGGCCGACCCGGACCTGCTGAAAGCTGAATGGCGCCGGCGCTTAACCGATGAAAAATTCGATATCGATAACTACATCGGCCAGGCGCAGACGCGGGCAGAGCCACCAGGCTCTGCTGTCGGCGGTACAGAGGGTATTCGGGTTACAGGCCAGCCTGGTGGTGCGTCTTCCGCTAAGATTTCTGAGTCAGACGTGCAGAGAGCCGTCAGTGACACGATTTCGGCGTTGTCAGAGAAGAAGGTCCAGTTCACCTGGTCGGAGATGCTGGCCGGCACGGTCAACCGTCTGCCCTCCGCACCAGGTCTGTTTGAGCAGGCCCGTGCCGGGATTGAGGCCGCAATTGAAGGGCAGCGCCTTATCCCGCTGGACCGGGAGAAGGGCATCTTCACCTCTGATATCCACCTGCTGAACGAACTCAGCGTCCATCAGCTGGCGCGCACGGCCGTTGCGGAACAAACCGTGCTGGTCTTTCCGGAACGGGCAAAAGAGCGTGATATGCCTGCCGGGGATGCGGTCTCGGTCCTGACGCAGGATAAAAGCCCGATGGCCATTCTCAGCGGTCGCGGAGGCGCGCAGACCCTGCGTGAGCGCACGGAGGACGTGGCCATGATGGCCCGCGCCCAGGGCCGTGAAGTGATGGTGATTGCGGCCGACGGTCGCAGTGGCCAGTTCCTGGCGGAAAGCCCGCACCTGGCAGGCCAGGTGATGCTGCGCACGCAGATGAACGCTGACACTGTACTGCCGGTGCAGGGGACAGTCATCGTCGACCGGGCTGAGCGGCTGTCGCTGAAGGAAACCGTCCTGCTGCAGGAAAAGGCACTCAGTGCCGGGGCGCAGCTGATATTTATGGACACTGAGAACCGGCAGGGAACGGGCAATGCCCTGTCGGTGCTGAAAGAGGCGGATATTCCCCAGTACCGGTTTTACGGCACGCAGCTGCCGGCGGTGCGGCTGGTCAGCGAGGCAGACAAGCGGAGCCGCTACAGCCAACTGGCGCAGGACTATGTGCATCTGTCAGCGGAAGGACGGGATGTCGTGGCCCAGGTGACCGGTGCCCGGGAACAGCAGCAGCTGACGGAGGTTATCCGGGATACGCGGCGTGAGGCCGGAGAGCTGGGCCGGGAGCAGGTGACGCTGCAGGTACTGGAGCCGGTGTGGCTGGACAGCAAAACCCGCCATCAGCGGGATAATTACCGGCCCGGGATGGTGATGGAGCAGTGGGACGCGGAGAAGAAAACGATGACCCGGCACACCATCGACCGGGTGGCAGAGGCCACCAACAGTCTGGTGCTGCAGGGAGAAGACGGCAGTCGTCTGACCCTGAAGGTGACGCAGGTGGACGGCAGCTGGAGCCTGTACCGCAGCCGGACACTGGAGGTTTCTGAAGGGGACCGCGTCAGGGCGCTGGGGCGGGAGCTGAAGGGAGCCATTAAAGCGAAAGAGCAGTTTACGGTGGCGGGGCTGGAAAACGGCGCGGTACGGCTGCGCAGTGGCGACCGGGAACTGCGTCTGCCCACAGACCGGGCCGTGAAGCTGGCCCATGACTATGTGGAAGGGACCGGGGCGGGTACCAGCGTGTCGCGCACGGTGCTGGCCGCTGTCGGTCCGCGAGGGCTGAACAAACAGGTTCTGAATGCGCTGGCTCAGAGCGGCGGCGATATCCGGATTTATACGCCGCTGGAAGCCCGGCAGGCAGCGCGCAAAGTGGAGAGTGTGTCTGCGGTGCGACTGGCCAGTGACCAGGTCCGTCAGTCGACCGGCGAGGCAAATCTGGATACGGCCATACAGGCCAGCCGTGAGCGTCTGATGTCGGATGCGGAGCAGGCGGTGAGTCTGGCCATCCCGCGTGCGCAGCAGGGGCAGATCCATCTCAGTGAACTTACCCTGCTGGCCGAAGCGGTGAAGTCGGGCCAGCGGCTGGCGGATGTCCGGACTGAAATAACCCGGCAGGTGGACAGCGGGGCGCTGATTAAGCTGGACTCAGTCGCCGGGGCAGGAAACCGCGTCCTGGTACCGCGTGTGGCGTATGAAATGGAAAAGACCATCATCCGCCATATTGCAGAGGGTAAGGAGGCGGTACAGCCCCTGATGGCGCTGACGCCTGCCTCGGTACTGGCGGGCCTGACTGCAGGTCAGCGGGAGGCTACCCGGACGGTACTGGAGAACACTGACCGCTTTATGGCCATTCAGGGCTATGCAGGGGTGGGGAAAACCACCCAGTTCCGGGCAGTGATGGGTGCTCTGAACACCCTGTCTGAATCCGTGCGCCCGCAGGTCATCGGCCTGGGACCCACACACCGGGCCGTGCATGAGATGCGTGAGGCCGGGGTGGAGGCACGCACGCTCGCCAGTTTCCTCAGTGAAACCCGGCTGGCCATTCAGGGCGGGGAAACGCCGGACTTTCGCAACGTCCTGTTTCTGACCGATGAGAGCTCGATGGTGGGCAACCGCGACATGGCAGAACTCTACCAGCTGGTTGCCGCAGGTGGCGGACGAATGGTCTCCAGCGGGGACACCGCGCAGCTGCAGGCCATATCAACTGGTCTGCCGTTCCGCCTGGTGCAGCAGCGCAGCGCCATCGATACGGTGGTGATGCAGGAGATTGTCCGCCAGACCCCGGCGCTGCGTCCGGCGATTGAAAGCATCATCGCCGGTCAGGTGGCGACATCCCTGCGTCAGGTGGATGACGTCACCCCACAGCAGGTCCCGCGTCAGCCCGGGGCCTGGGTGCCCGATAACTCGGTCATGGAAATCCGTGCGCCGAAAAAGGACCAGGAGCCGGGTTATCTCGTGGCTGCCGGCGAACAGACACTGACGCCAGAACAGCTGGCCCTGATGCGGACTGACATCATTGAAGCCATCCGGGATGACTGGATGGGCCGTACTCCGGAGGCGCAGCAGCAGACGCTGGTTGTGGCGGAGCTGAACGCTGACCGTCATGCCATCAATGAGGCCATCCATGCCGCCCGCCATGAAAAGGGGGATACCGGCGCAGAAGAACGCACGTTCACCGTGCTGGAGCCGCTGCGTGTTCCGGATAACGTTCTGCGGGCCGTCGAAACGTTTGCGGAGTATACCGGCGCAGTGGCCATGATGAACGAGCGCTACTGGACGGTGGCAGACGTGAACGCTGAGGACGCCGTGGTCACACTGCGTAATGCCGACGGGGAGTCGGTACTGATTTCCCCCCAGCAGAACACGTCGCAGGATATTTCCCTCTTCACACCCCGCGATCTGACGCTCAGCCAGGGGGACCGGGTGCGCTTTACCCGCTCGGACACCGACCGCGGCTATGTGGCCAACAGCCTGTGGGAGGTGGCCGGATTCACTGACGAGGGAGCCATTCGTTTCCGTCAGGGAGAGCAGGAGAAAATCGTTGACCCACAGGTCATGACGGAGGACCGTCATATTGACCTCGCTTACGCCCTGACGGTGTATGGCGTGCAGGGGGCCAGCGAGCGATTTGCCATTGCCCTGACCGGGACCGAAGGCGGCAGGAAAAGAATGGCGTCTCTGGAATCCACTTACGTGACGCTGTCACGCGCAAAAGAGCATGTGCAGGTCTACACCGACAACCTGGCGGGCTGGCGTGCCGATGCCCGGCACTCAAATGCCGGTCAGACCGCCCACGACCTGCTGCACCAGAAAAGCGACTACGAATCCGACATCGGCAACCGACTGCTGGCCACCGCCTCACGGCTGGATAAAACCGCGCTGGGACGCAGGGTTCTGGCGGAAAACGGCCTGGAGGGCGAAACAATGGCCCGTTTTATCGCGGCAGGTAAAAAATACCCGACACCGTATGTGGCCCTGCCAGCGTGGACCCGTCACGGAAAAGAAGCCGGGGCACTGCTGACCGAAATCCGCATTGAGGATGACGGGATGCGCGTGGTGCTCAGTGATGAGTCCCGGCTGCGTGGCGGTGAAGATGCGCAGTTCGCCGGACTGCAGGCGAGCCGGAATGGACACACACTCATTGCTGATGATGCACAGACGGCGCTGCGCCTGGCACAGGAGAACCCGGAGAGCGGGGTGGTGATACACCTGCACGGTGAAGAACGGTTGCTCAATGCAGCCCGCCTGACCGGGGGACGAATCACTGAGCCTGATGAGGTGGCACGGACAGTGCGCAGTGTGGCGGAGGCTGAATCGGCGGCGAAAGCGGAAGACCCCATTACGCTGCCTCCGGACGAGCAGGCGAAACTGGCAGAGACACAGGAAAAAGCGGCCCGGGAGCTGGCGGAGCTGGCCCGGCAGGAACTGCTGCCGGCAGTGCCGGGTGAGGAGAGCACAAGACCCGAACCCCTGTTGTCTTCCGATGAAGAACGTCGCCTGCGTGACGGTACAGCCCGGGGAGAACGTGAGCTGGATGAGGCCATTCAGGAAGCGGTGGCGGACGGTCGGGGTATCCGCCAGCAGGTGCGCGAACAGATGTTGCGTACCGAGCGTGAGTGGGTGGTGAATGTACCGGAAAAAGACATTGAGCTGGAAAAAACTCTCGGTGGGGACTGATTCAGGGAGGATATGTGTATGGTTGCCGGAATAATCATCATTGCCATTTTGCTCGCCGGATTTGTGGTATTGCTCAGGCAGGCCGGTTCAGCCCGACATCCACTTTTGCAGAGACTGCGTGAAAAAGGGATTCGGCCGGGCAGAACTGAACTGCTGCTGTGCCGCAGAGTGTCATTCGTCAGTGCCGGTCAGTTGATGACGGAACGGGAACAGCGTTTTCTGCGCCGGCTCGACAGGGTGACCGATACCCGCCAGTGGCGGTTGTGCCCGCAGGTTCGTGTGGCCGATATCGTCAGAGTGGCGCCCGATCGTAAGTCCAGGAGCCGTGAATGGTGGCAACTGTTCCGCCTGGTATCGCAGTGGCACTGCGATGTGGTTATCACGGACCGCACCGGGCGAATCATTGTGGCAGTGGAACTGGACGATCGTTCCCATCAGGCGCCGAAACGTCAGCGGCGTGACCTGCTGCTGGAAGAGGTGCTGAAACAGGCGGGTATCCCGCTGCTGCGTGGCGATGATGAGCAGCAACTGGCTGAGCGCGTCAGGGCACACCTTTGCGCACAACGACCGGAGGCTGCCGCATGAATCCGGGGAAATCTGTTGCCCTGCATCCTTTCAGGCCGGTCCTGAATTTCTCCGCGCTGCAGCGCGATGTTATCCGGATGGCCGCGTTTATGGCAATGGTGGGGGACCACATCGCCACTGCCTTTCAGCTGGATGTACCCTTACTGAACATGGCCGGGCGTTGTGCATTCCCCCTGTTTGCGCTGGTCAGCGGCTGTAACATGGCAGGCAAAACCCTGCGTCAGCACAGCCTCAACCGCCTGTGGCTGATGGCACTCCTGGCCCAGCCGGGTTACTGGCTGGCCTTCAGGGAAGCCGGACTCATGTGGTGGCAACTGAATATCCTGTTTGCCTTCGCCGTTGTCATGCAGGTGACCCGCTTCCTGCAGGCGGCGACCGTGCTTAATGGCGTTGCAGCTTTCACGGCCCTGGTGGGATACCTGCCGCTTGGCTCCGCCAGTTACAGCATACCTGGTCTGCTGATGCTCGCCGGTGCGCTGCTTATCTGGCAGGTCCGGGACTCACTGCGGCCAGCCCTGTTTGCTGTCTGGCTGTTGCTGGTCGCCCTGCTTAATGCCCGGCACGGTGATGTGATGATGCTCTCCGGCGTACTGCTAACGCTGGCTGTGCTGTTTTGCGTGCACGGGCTGGTACCGGCTTCCGGACGACGACTGCAGGCCGGACGGTGGTTTGCTCCAGCGTATGCCATCCATCTGCTGTGTATTGGTTTTCTGGTCAGTATTCTCTGACCTGTTTCTGCAAGTGAAGTAAATCATATGGAAAAAAGCAAAATGCAGTAACGGCCTGACGCCTCCGCAGGGCGTCGTTGTCCAACCCCGGCAATCGGGGGAAAAACGAGTTTCCCCCGATTCCGGCGTTTCTGAATACATCCAGCAAAGGAAATACAATGCAAACAATGCCTAAAAAACATATGTGCCGATGGCTTCTGCCCGGCCTGCTCGGTCTGGTTCTGTGCGCGCCAGTACCGAATACTTACGCAGCCACCGTTGAGGCAGGATTTTCTCCGGAAGGTACAGCTCTCCAGCTGGTTCTTAAGACAATTGAGACCGCGCAACAGGAAATCCGTCTGATGGGCTATTCCTTCACCTCTCCGGAGGTGGCCAGGGCACTTGTCAGGGCAAAACGTCGAGGCGTAGATGTGGGCGTGGTTCTGGACTGGAAAGCTAATACCGGAAAGAACAACAACGCCAGTAAAGCAGCCATGAACATTCTGGTTGGTGCTGGTATCCCGGTTCGTACAGTCAGTGCCTACAAAATTCTCCACGACAAAGTGATCGTCGTTGATGGCCGCAACACCCAGGTCGGCTCATTTAACTTCAGCCGGGCTGCAGACCGTTCGAATTCGGAGAACGTGCTTGTCGTCTGGGATGACCCAGTCTTAGCCCGCAGCTACCTGAACCACTGGACATCCCGCTGGGCGCAAGGAACGGACTGGAAACAGACGTACTGACATCCCCAGAAACGATCCTGAAACGTAAACCGTGCGCCAACACAGGTTACGTTCATAAAGTAAGTCGCTGATTTCAGGAATCTGTAGTATTCTCTGCAAACGATCCAAGTTTGATCCTTGAGGAGGCAGAGATGTCGCAGATCGAAAATGCAGTAACTTCCTCATCGAAACGCATTTACAGAAAGGGTAATCCCTTATCTTCCGCTGAGAAGAAGAGATTATCTATTTCGCGGAAAAAAACGACGCATAAAGAGCTGAATGTTTTCATTCAAAACGTGCATAAAGAAAGCTTACAGCAGCTTTGTGAAGAGGCTGGAACTACTCAGGCTCAAATGATTGAGTTACTAATTGAACGGGAAATGGCCAAGAGAGCCTGAGATAAGAAGGTGAATGAGTCACTTTCTTGATCGTCTCGTCAGTGAGTGCTAGATTGCTGATCGTCTAAAGAATTTTGATGGCTGGCCACGCCGTAAGGTGGCAGGGAACTGGTTCTGATGAGGTGTCTACCCGGGACCAGAAAAGCAAAAACCCCGATAATCTTTCTATTCTTGGCGGGACAGAAGATTAACGGGGCCTACTTAAACTGTATAGAAGCTGTTGCTCTATGCAGGGAGTATAGTTTTATGCTCAGAAAAGTTCAATACTTGTTTCTGCGCCATTTGCTCCTTCCGTGCAACATAAGTGCGGGCGGGT
>NZ_JCAPUG010000005.1:0-3875 GCF_059615875.1 Citrobacter sp. CRE-46
CCCGTCCGGGTCGGCAATGCTGATACTGCTTTTCGTGGTGCGCACCACCTCAAAACCTGCACCTTCAAGAGTGTCAGTGACATCCTGACGGCTTTTCAGCTCCCCGGACGAGGCTAAGCTCAGTAGTCCCCGGGTAATGGCTTCTGCGGCCTCCTGCTTCGTTTTCGGCAGCCCGGACGGCGTGACCAGCGCCCGGCGGTTTTCCGGCGCGTTCGGGTCGTGCAGCCCCAGTCTGCCGTTCACGATAGTCTGCCAGGCATCGATGCGCGGCCGGTCGGCGCGGTCGTAGTAAGGCTGGAGCCGCCTGCCGGTCAGCAGCTCGGTATTGGGGATCAGAAAGTTCAGCTCCAGACGCCCCTTGTCCGCGTGCTCCACCCACAGAATGCTGTACTGATCTTTATCGAGTCCGGGCATCAGAACTCGCTCGAAGCTGGCCATCAGTTTTTCCCGCTGGCCGGGAGGGAGATCGGCCTCCGCAAACGACAGGACGCCGGAGGTGTATTTCTTAACGTAAGGCGACGCGTCAATCAGCTCCCGGACTTCTTCCGGCTTCCCCTGCAGGACGGTGGCGCCTTCACGCTGCCGGTCTTTACCCAGCAGATAGTCCACCGGCCCGGCGCCACCGCCGCGGCCGCGCGGATGAAATTTAACGATCATCGTCCGTTCCTTTCTCAAGAACGGCGTGCCGCAGCCGCTCAAGGCCGGCATCGATGGCCATCAGCGCCGCCACAATCTGTACCCTGTCATGGCCGGTGCCGCCGCCGGCGTTAACACGGCGGGCTATCTGGTTCAGGTTATTGCCCATGCCGGCAAGCTGGCGCAGCAGCGCCGGCGAGAGTGAGGGGAGCTTTCCGGAACGTGCCGGCTTTTCGTCCAGGCAGATCTGCCGCATCCACGCCGCCAGCTGCCTGCCGTCACAGCGCTCGAGCAGCCGCCGGTGCTCGTCCTCCGTCACCCACATGGTGAGCATCTTGCTCCGTTTCTCTGACAAACCGGCCTCCTGATAACGCCGGGACGGGCGGGAAAGCCTTTCCCGGTCGGCGCGGGGTTGGACAAGCCGCAGGCGCGTCAGGCTTTTGGCGGGTTTCGGGGCGCAGCCCTGAACCAGTCACGTAGCGCTAGCGGAGTGTATACTGGCTTACTATGTTGGCACGGATGCGGATATCAGTGAAGTGCTTCATGTGGCAGGAGAAAAATGCAGCAGCGGAGCGTAAGTGGAATATGTGATACAGAATATATTCCGCTTCCTCGCTCACTGACTCGCTGCGCTCGGTCGTTCGGCTGCGGCGAGCGGGAATGGCTTACGGACGGGGCGGAAATTTCCTGGAGGATGCCAGGAAGATACTTAGCAGAGAAGCGAGAAGGCCGCGGCGAAGCCGTTTTTCCATAGGCTCCGCCCCCCTGACAAGCATCACGAAATCTGACGCTCAAATCAGTGGTGGCGAAACCCGACAGGACTATAAAGATACCAGGCGTTTCCCCCTGGTGGCTCCCTCTTGCGCTCTCCTGTTCCCGCCCTGCGGCATCCGTGTTGTGGTGGAAGCTTTACCTAAATCACCACGTCCCGTTCCGTTTAGACAGTTCGCTCCAAGCTGGGCTGTGTGCAAGAACCCCCCGTTCAGCCCGACTACCACGTTGTCCCGGTAACTATCATCTTGAGTCCAACCCGGAACAGACACGAAAAATCGCCAGTGGCGGTAGCCATTGGTAACGGATTTAGAGGAGTTAGTCTTGAAGTTATGCGCCTGTTAAGGCTAAACTGAAAGGACAGATTTGGTTACTGCGCTCCTCCAAGCCAGTTACCGCGGTTCAAAGAGTTGGTAGCTCTGAGAACCTTCGAAAAACCGCCTTGCAGGGCGGTTTTTTCGTTTTCAGAGCAAGAGATTACGACGCAACGGACAGGATCTCAAGAAGATCATCTGTGATATTCGACAGATATGGGATAAAGGATTGCAACGCCAGGAGTATATGAGGCATAGCAGCCGCCACCACCACCACCACAGAATCAAGCCAGTTGCGGCACGAAAGGAAAGAACCGAACTGTCCGACGGTCGCTACGTTCTCCGTAAATTTTGTATACCTACCACGGAGACATAAAGTTTCTATTGCTGACTCGCCTTAAAAAGGGAAAAATCCTATTTTTTCTAAATGGATATAACCTTATGGGAAGCTACGTAGACCAATCATTGACGAGAAATGAATCCGTAATATCTCGCGCTCAAACCTCCTGGATTCCAACAATCATCCCAGTAATTATCGGGATCTTGTTGCTGCCTTTTTACGGCTTAGGGTTACTTATAATAATCCCTGTGCTCCTTAGAGTTTGGTCAACGGAGCTTGCATTAACTAACCAAAGAGTCATCGCAAAAGTGGGTTTGATCCGACGCAATACGGTGGAACTCCGTATTGATAAAGTTGAAAGCCTTGGCATACATCAAGGGATACTGGGACGAATCTTTAACTATGGGTCTATCGTGATTAAAGGCACTGGCGGAACCAACACGCCAATTCCAAACATCAAGGCGCCAATGCAATTCAGATCGATTGTGAACAATCATATTGAGGAAATGGGTTCTAAGCAGCAGTAGCTTCCTCGTAGCATTACAAAAAAAGCCCTACGGGGCTTTTTTTGTACCTGCCAATCAGCTGAATTTACCATAACATCCGTTGCCCGCACCGCTGAAACGGGGTTGGCTGCGTTTCCGGTGCCAGACGCGAGAAAGTGGCGACAGACATAACGAAAAAACACCAGAAACGCAGCCGCTGAATATTACACTGGTGCATAGTCATGCAGCCAGATGCATGGATGTTAAAGTCACACTAAAATCCGCGCCAATGCCTTAAAAACCGACAAATGCTTCTCCAGCCAGTCCCACAGCTCCGCCGCCAGATACAGGCAGTTAAGCAATGATTCAATAAGATTTAACAGCTTCATTTCCCGCTCCTGAATAAGTCGTGACCTTTTTGATCACGAACCTATTTAGCGGGAGAAATAAGAGCCCCTCTTCGTGCGGGTTGTCAGCTGCCTGGATGGTTTAAAGTGTCGGCCCGCGGTAGGTTTTCTGCGGCTGGCGCTCCAGCTCCAGTGTTTTCTGATACTCATTCTCCCTCTGCCGGAACTCGGTGGCATTCAGTTCCCGGACAAGCGGCGCAGCTGCTCGCTTAAACTCAGCACCTGCGTGCTCAAGTCCGACACGCGCTCGTTCAGCATCGCGTTCTCCCGTTGCATAAGCCCACACATGCTCCGCCATTCCGCGAAGGCGCTCTCCCATTCGTCCAGCCTTTGCGAGTAGTCCTGCTGTAGCTGCTCTAATGCGCTCAGCAACTGCTTTTCCAGCTCTGTCATTTTCCGCTACTCCTGTTTCAGGCGGATCCATGTCGTCCCGTCGTAAGGGATGGCTTCGGTTTGCATCCCCGGCGGCAGGATAAGGAATCTCCGGCCGTCGCTGCTCTCCTGATAGCGCACTCCCCACGTCCGGGCGGTCATTTTCGCCAGGGTATCTTCCTGCTGACGAAGATGCGTGTAATTGTCGGTTATCTGCTGCCCCTGCCACCACAGAATGCTCCCGCTCGTGCCGATCAGCAGCGCTGACACCATCAGGATGGTGAGCCATGTCCTCCCGGCCGTCAGCAGCACGCTCCGCCGGTTTTTCTCCATCGCCTCGCTCATATTCTGCTCGTGGGCGCTGATGGCGTCGCTGATTCTCCTCGCGCTTGCGCTCAGTTCCGCTCTGACAGACTGCTCGTGCTCGCTGAATGCGGCTTTCAGCATCTCGCCGGTACTCTGCTGCTGCGCTTTCAATTTCTCCTCGAAGTCCCTCGAGGCCGTAAAAAGATTGCTCATAGATAGCTCCCTTCAGTCGGATGTTTCGCCC
>NZ_JCAPUG010000006.1:0-2647 GCF_059615875.1 Citrobacter sp. CRE-46
CTTCACCAGAAACATAAACGCCACTACTGGCAGATGCAGATGTTGCATAAACAGCCAGCAATGCAATCGAAGACGCTATCAAAGTCTTTTTCATTTGTTGTACCTATGGAGATGATTTCCTTTTGGCTATAGCCACTTCAATGTTTAATAAAACATCGTTCTAATATTCTATATGGATGATTGTGTTATATGAAGATTTATATGAATGTATCTAGTTAATTTGATTGTTGCTGTTGGTGTGTGGGAGGGGCGTCTGGCGAATGCTAAATCTTATTATATGGGTTGGTAGGGGAATGAGAATGTATTGTTTTTTGTGCAACAGACACGATCCTCTTGAGATCCTTTCTGTGGCGTCGTAATCTCTTGCTCTGAAAACGAAAAAACCGCCCTGCAAGGCGGTTTTTCGAAGGTTAAGTCAGTTGGGGAACTGCTTAACCGTGGTAACAGGGTGTACAAGACCGCTGCCACCAAATACGTCCTTCCAGTTTAGCCGTAGTTTGGCTCTAACTTCAAGAACTCCGCATTAGTAATCTCTTGTACACCCCTTACCAATGGCTGCTGCCAGTGGCGCTTTTGCATGTCTTTCCGGGTTGGACTCAAGATGATAGTTACCGGAACAGGCGCAGCAGTCGGACTGAACGGGGGGTTCGTGCATACAGTCCAGCTTGGAGCGAACTGCCTTCCCGGAACCGAGTGTCAGGCGTGGAATGAGAAACCGCGGCCATAACAGCGGAATGACACCGGTACACCGAAAGGCAGGAACAGGAGAGCGCACGAGGGAGCCACCAGGGGGAAACGCCTGGTATCTTTAAGTCCTGTCGGGTTTCGCCACCACTGATTTGAGCGTCAGATTTCGTGATGCTTGTCAGGGGGGCGGAGCCTATGGAAAAACGGCTTCGCCGCGGCCTTATCGTTTCCCTGTTAAGTTTCTTCCTGGAAGATGCCAGGAAATTTCCGCCCCGCCAGTAAGCCGGTACCGCTCGCCGCAGCCGAACGACCGAGCGGAGCGAGTCAGTGAGCGAGGAAGCGGAATATCTCCGGGCTTATCTTTGGCACCGTACGCGCCATAGCTGCATTTTTTAATACGATGCAGGATAGGGCAAACGCCGCAAAATGACGTCATCCGACATCATTCCGCCGCGTTCGCCCAGTGACCTACAGTCGGCTCTGGGGTGTCGGGGCTGTGCCCTGACCAGGCGTTTTGGAGTATCGCCACCGTGGTGGCGGTGCTACAAAACATATCCTGTCCCTTCCTTGGCATCTCTGAAGTTTAGCCAGTATACACTCCGCTAGCGCTACGTGACTGGTTCAGGGCTGCGCCCCGAAACCCGCTAAAAGCACTGACGCGCCTGCGGCTTGCCCAACGCCTCACGGCACCGGATTAAAATCCGCTCCCGTTCACCGTTTCTGACTGCCTTTCACCGTCGCTTACGCTTCATCGTTCCTACTGTGTCTGGCAGACTGCAGGGACTATTCTCATACGGAGATAAACATGACGAGACTGACAAACCTGACCCCCACTGAGAAAAAGTTTATCGACGACGCTATAGCCGCTGCCGAACGTGCGGCCGGGAAGAAGCTCAATCAGCCTAACCGGCACATCGTCCTGAACAGAGCGCGTGCGCAGATTGAGTCGCAGCGTTACGCCGACCGCCAGCGTGCATTACGTGAGGATGAGCGGCAGCAGTCCGATTTTGCCTGGTCACGTCCGCGCGCGCCGCGCCGCTGATTGCGGATTTTGGCGGTTTAGTGGTGCTGACGCTGCGAAATCACCTGCGATTCACCCGCGTGCATAGCCATGCAGTCGCGCAGAAATCATCAGGGGCGTTTTTCCGGGATGCGGGTGAGGAAATGTGCCGGAAACGGCTCTGATGCGCCAGAATTGCGCTGAGGGCCTGTCAGGGGGTGCTGATAACGGATGTTATGTTTAATCCGTCTGATCTGCAGGTACAAAAAAGCCCCGGAGGGCTTTTGGATTATTTAGAACCGCAACCATTTCCTTGCGTAGGGGGGGGGAGGCCCACCCCCTACATTTTCGCTTAAAACTTATACGATACGCCAAGCATCAAATCATTAGATGATGCTTTTGTACTTGTGCTGATGGTGTCTGATTCATTACCTGCTGTTTCGGTTCTGCTGCCGGTTACTTTTCCACCGTCAACATATCTGTAGCTTGCATCGATAGAGATATTTGATGTGATGGCATATTTGACGCCAGCACCGACACCCCATGCGAATTTGTTTGCGTCAGCAGAGATTCCGTCACCATCTTCTTCTGTGATGTTGCTTTTGAGGTGTGACAGGCCAATGCCTGCTGTTAAATATGGTGTGAAGTCTGATGAGTTATGAAAATCGTAGTACCCGTTAACCATATAGGTATCCATGCGTACTTTGTTTTTCAGTTTTAAAGAATAGCTATCATCACCAAAAGTCTGTGAACTATTTGCATCGCCTCTGAATTTTGCAGCAAATTCCATTCTTACAGGAACTTGATACTGGTCATAGAAGTCATAACCAACAGCAACGCCACCACCGAAAACACTTTTGTTTTTGTTTTTGAAATTTAAGGTCGTGACATCACTGTCGCCTTGATATGTATATGTATCGGTTATGCTTTTATCCTTTACATTAATGATGGATGTTCCTA
>NZ_JCAPUG010000007.1:0-2347 GCF_059615875.1 Citrobacter sp. CRE-46
TTAAAAAACCTGGCATTTTCATTATTGATTTTTACTTTTATTTTTCTAACCCCTATGCCTCTTCTCATTCTTCTATTTAGTTTTGATCCAATTATTCTAAATTCAATTTCATTTTTTTTGCTGTCATAGTTTACCGTAACTCCGGTTTGGAGTTCGTCCGGACGGCAACCCGTTGCATATAAAATAGCAAGTGCGTTAGCACATTTTAGATTGTGCGAAATCGCATAATCTAAAATATCCTCTCTAAAATTATCATTTAGTTTTTTTATATTTCTTTTTGAATTACCCATATTGATTTTTCCTCATTGCAAATTAAAAGAACCGGAAATTTCAAAATTCGCTTTGCTCAAATTTGAAATACCGTAAAACCCAAACCCTCCCCCCTTATGTTCAATTTTTCGCTATCGCTCAAATCGAACAACGACCCCCGGTTGGGGGTGGCAATTTTATGGCCTTCGCTTTGCTCTATCCCTAAAATGCCTTGTTGTTCCACCCAAAAAGACGGGTTGAAACAACTACTTATAGTACTGTTATAACCGGGTGGAAAATGCTGTCAATATTTGAAATGTGGAAAATCAATGGATAAAAAAAATCCCTTAGTGGAATAGAATTTATTCTATTTCAGTAAGGGATTCGCCTGCCCGGCGAGGGCGGTTTTACATTTCAGATTCAAAACCAAATTCGAAATTTTCCTCTTCGTCTTTAAACTTTTCTTTCCATTCTTCAGAAATTTCTTTTTCAAAATTATCTAATGCTTTTGATATTTTCTTTTCTTTTATCTGTTGTTTTTTCTTTTTAATCTCTTTGAGATTTTTTTCGTATGCTTTAATAAAATTATCGTCGAAGACTTTTTCAAATTCTTCTTCATCATCTAATTTATATGAGATAGAATTTAAAAAATGATCTCTAAATTGCATAAACAATTTATGAGGTAACCCTTTCATAAATATCACAGAATTTAAATAAATATGTCCGTTTTTCTCAATTAAACACTGCTTTTGTTTGAGGGTTTTAAATGTTTTACACATTGTAGATTTATTAATTCCTGTTAATTCGCAAAGTGCCTTTTGCGAAAAATTAATTAATAAATTTCCGTGTGAAAGCATTGACTCCATTATTTCCGTTAAAACCAATAATTCGTTTGTATTTAAACCATATTTTTTAATTAAAATTTTTAAATTTTTTGGGAATAAATGCACGTATTCAACACCTTCGGAAATAGATTTAAATTTATTTTCTTTTGTTTCAGAAATAACTAAAGTTTTATTTTTTTTATAAGCTTTTGCGTGAAATTCATAAACTGCAACTTTTTGTTCTGGTGTTAAATCATATTTTTCCAAAAACAAATCTAATTTTTCGTAATCAATACTTAAACTCTCATTTAATATATTTCCAATATCCATAGAAACCTCCTCTTTTTATTTATTTCTATATATATGTTTTAACATTTATAAAGGACTAGTCAATAGATTAAGTTGCAAAAAGTAGAAAAAGTTGCAGTTTAGAAACTGTAGTTTCTACTTGGAAACTGGCTAGAGTTGTCGGATTTGACAACCTCAGTTGACGAATTTGACAACTAGAGTTGACGAATTTGACAACTACGGTTGAAGTTTTTGACAACTGCCTTTTTTAAAAATCCAGTAATATCAATGGTTAGAGAGTAGTTTTTTAACTCCTAAGAACATCTAAGAATTTTAAGAACACTAAGGGGGTGAAATTTTCAACTTTTGAGATGGCTTTTAAGATCATTGGTTTTCAAGTAACAGATCAATCCCCCACGGGGGAAAACCATCCAGTTACCCGTTCCGGGCTTCTGCTTCGCTATGGAGGATTTTGCTGTAAAACCGTCCTGACCGGACGGGCCAACCCTTCACAGTCCAGGAGGGAACCTCCTGAACTGCTCACGGTTCATATTTTGAAGCGACGAACGGGAGCCGGTGGAGGACTGCTGGGGGTGGAAGTATCGGCAATTTTTGCCGCTGCTTTGTTTTTATTTGCGATCTTAAATCTCAATAATCTATCACCGCCACGGGGTTTAACATTGGTTTCGACATCTGCGATGTCATCAAATCCACCTTTGCTTTTTTTGCTCTTTCTTCCGTAACTCTGCTGAGATCTAACTGAGGCATGGCCCATAATCTGAGCTATTTCGATTTTATCATAATCGGAATTTTTCAATTCCGTTGCTTTTGCATGTCTAAAAGAATATGCAGAAGCATGGTAGGTTTTCCTGGGCCATAGCTTTTTCGATATTTTTGTTATGTACCCGGAAAATGCTTTGGCACTTTCAATTTTGATTTTGTGATCATATGACATTGGGTTTTCAATAAATTTATCAACAATGTTT
>NZ_JCAPUG010000008.1:0-1919 GCF_059615875.1 Citrobacter sp. CRE-46
TGAAGCACTTCACTGACACCCTCATCCGTGCCAACATAGTAAGCCAGTATACACTCCGCTAGCGCTGCGTGACTGGTTCAGGGCTGCGCCCCGAAACCCGCTAAAACCACTGCCGCGCCTGCGGCTTGCCCAACGTCTCACGTCACCGGATTAAAATCCGCTCCCGTTCACCGTTTCTGGCTGTCTTTCAGCACCGCCAGCGCTTCATCGGTTCTGCTGTGTCTGGCAGACTGTGCGGAGTTATTCTGACGGGAGAATGCTATGAACAGACTGACAAACCTGACACCTGCAGAGAAAAAATTTCTTGATGATGCTATTGCCGCAGCTGAGAGAGCGTCAGGCAAAAAGCTAAATCAGCCGAACCGGCATATCGTCCTGAACAGAGCGCGTGCGCAGATTGAGTCGCAGCGTTACGCCGACCGCCAGCGTGCATTACGTGAGGATGAGCGGCAGCAGTCCGAGTTTGCCTGGTCACGTCCGCGCGCGCCGCGCCGCTGATTGCGCCTTTTGGCGGTTTAGTGGTGCTGACACTCCGAAATCGTCTGCCATTCACCCGCGTGCATAGCCATGCAGGTACGCAGAAATCATCAGGGGCGTTTTTTCTCGATATGGGCACAGAAAGGTGTATGTTTCAGGCCGGAGGCCTCAGAAACGCGCTGAGGGCGTTTGAGGCGGTGCGGCCAACGGATGTTATGTTTAATGTTGATAACAGGAGTAAGAGTGATGCTTACATTTATTGGTGTAGTGGTAGTCGCCGTTATTGCATTTAAATTATTTATGCTTTTTTTTAGTTCATCCGAATCTGCCGTCGAACGTGCTACCCGTAAATATATGGAGAACCCTACGAGTGCTAACTATAAAATAATGGTGGCTACACGCATGAGAAATGAGAAGAAAAGAGGGTGATATATGTTTGAGTTTATTGGTTTTTTATTTTTGCTTTTGGTGTGTTATGTCTTTATACAAATGGTTGCTGTCAGGGTGTTTCCTGAATATGGAGTACGGAAAGCGGAGGAACGATACCGTCGAAATCCATCAGCAGAAAATGAGGATCTGTTATGGAGAGCTAGAAGTCGTATAACTAAACGCAAGTAATGTTTCCTAAGTGTGTTGATAGGCAAACATGGTGGGGGTTACTACTCTCGGAGTTAATGATCTTCTTGTGATCCTGTCGTTTCAGTCGTAATCTCTTGCTCTGAAAACGAAAAAACCACCTGGGGAGGTGGTTTGATCGAAGGTTAAGTCAGTTGGGGAACTGCTTAACCAGGTAACTGGGTATACGAGACCGCAGATACCGAAACTGTTCTTTCAGTGTAGCCGCAGTCAGGCCCATACTTCAAGACCTCTGAATCTCTCTCTCGTATATCCCAGTTACCAGTGGCTGCTGCCAGTGGCGCTTTGTCGTGCTTTCTCGGGTTGGACTCAAGATGATAGTTACCGGGTAAGGCGCAGCAGTCGGACTGAACGGGGGGTTTGTGCATACAGTCCAGCTTGGAGCGAACTGCCTACCCGGAACTGAGTGTCAGGCGTGGAATGAGATAAACGCGGCCATAACAGCGGAATGACACCGGTAAACCGAAAGGCAGGAACAGGAGAGCGCACGAGGGAGCCGCCAGGGGGAAACGCCTGGTATCTTTATAGTCCTGTCGGGTTTCGCCACCACTGATTTGAGCGTCAGGTTTCGTGATGCTTGTCAGGGGGGCGGAGCCTATGGAAAAACGGCTTCGCCGCGGCCCTATCGCTTCCCTGTTAAGTCTCTTCCTGGCATCCTCCAGGAAATTTCCGCCCCGTTCGTAAGCCATTTCCGCTCGCCGCAGTCGAACGACCGAGCGTAGCGAGTCAGTGAGCGAGGAAGCGGAATATATCCTGTATCACATATTCTGCTGACGCGCCGGTGCCGCCTTTTTTCTCCTGCCACA